>NZ_CP028415.1:1392500-1692500 GCF_000722765.2 Streptococcus mitis
GTCAAAGTCGCAATATCTAGGTCATTTGTCGGTTCGTCCAAGAGAAGAACATTTGGTTTTTCCAAGAGTAATTTGAGGAGATAAAGACGTTTTTTCTCTCCCCCAGACAATTTCTCAATCAAGGTTCCATGCGTCGAACGTTGGAAAAGGAACTGCTCCAGCAACTCTGCAATTGAAGTCGTAGAACCACCGCTGGTCTTGACCTCTTCTGCCACTTCCTGCAAGTAATTGATCACTCGCTTGCTTTCATCCAAGCCCTCAATTTGCTGAGAAAAATAGGCGATGCGAACAGTTTCCCCTATGACAACTTGGCCTTCAGTTGGATCAAGACTTCCAGCAATCAGGTTGAGCAGGGTTGATTTCCCAACACCGTTGTCCCCAACGATTCCAATACGGTCTTTGGCCTGCACCAAGAGATTAAAATCTTGCAAAATGGGCTTATTTTCATAGGCAAAGGAAACATCCTGAAACTCGATGACTTTCTTCCCAATACGACTGGTTTCAAAGTTCATGGTCAAATCTGTTTCAGCAACGCCACCTGAGACTTCTTTCTTCAAGTCGTGGAAACGATTGATACGAGCTTGCTGCTTGGTTGCACGCGCCTGCGGTTGTCTGCGCATCCAGGCCAATTCTTGCTTATAAAGTTGTTCTTTTTTGTGAAGAAGAGCCGCGTCACGCTCATCCTGTTCCGCCTTAAGGCGAACATAGTCCTGATAATTGCCCTGATATTCGGTCAAGCCTGCGCGATCCAATTCGAAAATCCGTGTTGACAAAGCGTCTAAGAAATAACGATCGTGAGTGATAAAGAGAACTGTCTTCTTAGAATTTTTTAAAAAGAGGGTCAGCCACTCAATAGTCGCAATATCCAGATGGTTGGTTGGCTCATCCAAAAGCAAGAGGTCGTGGTTGCCAAGTAAAACTTGCGCCAATTGGACCCGTCTTCTTAGACCACCTGACAATTCCCCAACAGGAGTAGATAAGTCCTGAATACCCAGCTTGCTGAGAACGGTCTTGACCTGACTCTCAATTTCCCAAGCTTGGAGAGAGTCCATTTCTGCCATGACTCGTTCCAAACGCGCTTGCTTGTCCTCACTATAGTTGAGCATAATCAATTCATACTCACGAATAAGCTGGATTTCCTTGAGGTCGCTAGATAAAACCGTATCTAAGACCGTCTTTCTATCATCAAAATCAGGATCTTGGGTCAAGTAACCAATCTGGTAATCATTCTTAGCTGAAAAGGGACTGACATCCCCATCAAAGCCAGAAACACCAGAAAGAACATCTAGAAGGGTAGTCTTACCCGTTCCATTGACACCGATTAGACCAATTCTATCCAAGTCATGGATGATAAAGGAAATATCCTTAAAAACGGTCTTGTCACCGACGGATTTACTTAGTTTTTCAACGATAAAGTCACTCATTTTTTCTCCCTCAGATAAGCATGGATGGCTTGTCGGTCATTTTCCAATTCTCCATCGACAATAGCATACTCAATCTCTGTTAAAATCTCTCCCAAGTCTGGTCCAGGCTGATAACCATATTCCTTAATCAAAATGCCACCATTAATCTGGATTTCTTTCTTATAATGAATGGTCAAACTCTGGTAAGTTTCTGTGATGACTTGCGGGTTAACTTCTTTTCCTTGAGCCTGACGAAGATTTTCAGCCTGTAAAAGCAAATTCAAGTCAAAGCGGTAACAATCACGCTTACTCAATTCTCCCTTTTCACGCAAGGCCAAAATAGTCAGTAAATCCTGTATCTGCTTGGCAAACTGGCGTGAGGTCTTCCAAGCCTTCAAAAATGGCTGCGCATTTTCAATCTCCAAAGTCGACAGTAAAGCCGCCCAGGCTTGCTCTGAAGATTCAAAGGTGAAATCAGTCTCTAAATCAAACAGTCTATTGAGCTTATCCTGGCTAGCTGCCATATCAGGGAGATAGTCATAAGCTTGACTCTCAATCATGGAAGCCAAGCCCCTTCTCCAAAAGGGAGCCAGCAAGAGTTTATCAAACTCAACGAAGGTACGCTCCACAGAAATTTTCTCCAAAAGTGGCGTCAAAGTCTTCATAGCTTTAAAGGTTTCTGACTCAAGCTCAAAGCCAAGACTAGCCTGAAAACGAAAACCACGCATAATCCGCAAAGCATCTTCGTTGAAACGCTCACTTGCCACTCCAACTGCTCGTAAGACTTGCTTTTCCAAATCTTCTAAACCATGGAACAAGTCAATGATTTCTCCTGTCTCGTCCAAAGCAAAGGCATTGACTGTAAAATCACGGCGCTTGAGGTCTTCTTCTAGCGAGCGCACAAAGGAGACTGCACTGGGTCTGCGATAGTCCACATAGACATCCTCTGTCCGAAAGGTGGTTACCTCATACTCCTCATCCCCATCTAAAACCAAGACGGTTCCATGCTCGATTCCGATATCGGCTGTTCGCGGAAAAATCTGCTTGGTCTCCTCTGGATAAGAAGACGTCGCAATATCCACATCATGGATGGGACGATTGAGGAGGGCATCTCGAACAGAACCTCCAACAAAATAGGCCTCAAAACCTGCTTCTTTAATTTTTTCTAATACTGGTAAAGCCTTCTGAAATTCAGAAGGCATTTGCGTTAATCTCATAATAAGTGTTCTAATCCATAGACAAGCTCATGACGCTTGACAACTTCTTTAATTCCCAAATTCACCCCTGTCATGAAGGAGCTGCGATCATAGGAGTCATGACGGAGGGTCAATCCTTCTCCCTGATTGCCAAAGATGACTTCCTGATGGGCTACCAAGCCTGGCAAACGAACTGAGTGAATCCGCATGCCATCAAAGTCAGCACCACGGGCACCTGAAATCAATTCTTCCTCATCAGGCGCACCTTGCTGGATTGACTCTCGAACTTCTGCCATCAATTCAGCTGTTTTAATAGCTGTTCCACTCGGAGCATCCTTTTTCTTGTCATGATGGAGCTCGATAATCTCCACATTTGGGAAATATTTGGCAGCCTGCGTCGCAAATTGCATAAGCAAGACAGCACCCAAGGCAAAGTTAGGAGCGATCAAGCCACCCAAATCTTGGGCACGAGAAAATGCTTTTAGCTCTGCAATTTCTTCACTTGTGAAACCTGTTGTTCCAACTACTGGAGCAAAACCATTTTCAAGAGCAAAGCGTGTATTTTCATAGGCAACAGCTGGTGTAGTAAAGTCTACCCAGACATCTGCTTTAAAGCCTGCCAAATCAGCCTTATCCTTGAAAACAGGAATACCTTGCCATTCTGACTCAGACTCAAAAGGATCCAAAACTGCTACCAAGTCCAAGTCTGGATCAGCCAAGACCATCTGACAAGCAGCTTGCCCCATTTTTCCCTTAAAACCAGCAATAATTACTCGAATACTCATCTCTACTCCTGTCTAAGATACAAAGCCTGTAGGAACACAAAGTGAAAATAGGAGTTTTGATCAAGAAGTGTCTACTCCTTGGAAAATCTATCTTTTTCACACAGGGTTCCAGGCGTGTTCAATTATCAAGATACAAAGGACGTTAGCTGCCCATGAAAAATAGGGAATAGCGCTGACTTTCCATGAAAGGCAAGACAGGCATCTTTTTTCAAGAGGCAGGTGGTCCGTGTTCAATTGCTAAGATACAAGGCATCTTAACTTGCCTAGAAGCGCCAACTAAATCACTGGAATATAACCTAGAGCAATGCTTCCTGCTCCTAGATGGGTTCCAATGACACTACCAAATGTCGCAGGTGAAATATCCGTACCTACCCCAGAATCAAGCAAGTGCTGACGCAATTCCTCGGCCTTTTCAGAAGCATTCCCGTGAATAACAATGATACGGTATTGGCCTGAAGCTGTGGCTTCCTTGATGATTTCAATTAAGCGCTTTGTGGCTTTCTTTTCAGTACGAACTTTTTCGTACACTTCAATCACACCTTGGTCGTTGAAATAAAGGATTGGCTTAATGCTAAGCAGATTGCCCAAAATAGCAGCACCATTTGAAAGACGTCCACCTTTTACCAAATGATCCAGGTCATCTACCATGATAAAAGCTGACGTACGGCTGATTTGAATAGCTAGCTTATCCTGAATAATGGCAAAGTCATCGCCCTGGTCTTTCCAATTAAAGACACTTTCAACCATGATACCTAGAGGAGCACTTGTAATCAAAGTGTCTGGGAAGGCAATGGTTAAGCCCTCATAATCATCGACCATGTACTGGATATTTTGGTAAAAACCTGAAATTCCAGAAGATAGGAAAAGCCCCAAAGCATGGGTATAGCCTTGTTCTTTAAGCGAAGTTAGAATCTCATCTAACTTGGCAATACTTGGTTGACTGGTCTTAGGCAATTCAGAAGCCTGAGCCATTTTTTGGTAAAATTCTTCAGCAGTCAGATTAACACCTTCAACATACTCCTCACCATCAATATTGACAGGAATATCCAAGACATACAAATCTTCTCTTTGCAAGGTCTCTGCACTGAGATAGGCAGAGGAATCTGTGATAACAGCTAATTTCATATTAGAACTCCAAATTAATTCCTGGTAAGTCTAATGCAATTTCAGTTACTTCGTAAGTCAAACGGTTGAGCATGTTCAAACATGGACGAGCCAAGGTTTCCACTTCTTCTTGGTTCAATTCACTTGGTTCGTTAACAATACGACCATCGATATGGTTCACCTGTGAAATGGTTCCACTGATGACAAATTTATCAAATACAATCATAAAACTCAAGACAACGATCAAGGAAGTCACTTGATTTTCTTGGTCATGTTGAATCAATTGGAAGTTCACATCCACCTTAGTTTCAGGAGCTCCATTTTCATTTTCCCATTCAAAATTACGCGCATCAAAATGATACTGACTAACAAATTCTTGTTCACGTTTAAGATTCATATCTTTCTCCCTTGGCTACAATATTATAAGTTATTGTACCATAATTTTTTATTTTCATCTAGTTTTCTAGGATTTAGTCAATCCCGATTTCAGCTCGAACTACGTCTGCGATGGTATCAACATAGTAGTCTACTTCTTCTGTTGTAGGCGCTTCTGCCATAACACGCAAGAGGGGTTCTGTCCCACTTGGGCGAACAAGAATACGGCCGTTCCCTGCCATTTCTTCTTCCATCTTCTCGATGATAGCCTTGATAGCTGGAACTTCCATAGCCTTTTCCTTCATGGCATTTTCCACTCGGATATTGACTAATTTTTGTGGATAGATGGTTACTTCTGCTGCCAACTCTGACAAGCTCTTACCAGTCTCCTTCATGATTTTGGTCAATTGAACAGCTGATAATTGACCATCACCTGTTGTATTGTAGTCCATCAAGATGACGTGACCAGACTGTTCACCACCGAGGTTGTAACCTGATTTTCTCATTTCTTCCACAACATAGCGGTCGCCAACTGCAGTGACCACCTTGTTAATGCCTTCACGGTCCAAGGCCTTGTGGAAACCAAGGTTAGACATAACGGTTGTCACGATTGTATTTTGGGCTAATTGTCCCTTTTCAGAAAGGTATTTTCCGATGATGTACATGATTTTGTCACCATCAACGATCTCACCATTTTCATCAATAGCAATCAAACGGTCACTGTCTCCGTCAAAGGCCAAACCAATAGCTGACCCGCTTTCTTTGACCACTTCTTGAAGGGTTTCTGGGTGGGTTGAACCAACATTAAGGTTGATGTTAAGACCATCTGGTGTTTCCCCGATAACAGTTAATTGAGCACCAAGGTCTGCAAAGATTTGACGGGCACTTGTAGAAGCTGCACCATTGGCTGTATCCAAGGCAACTTTCATTCCTTCAAGAGGAGTTCCAGTTGAAACAAGGTAGCCTTCATACTTACGCAAGCCTTCTGGATAATCTACCAAGGTTCCCAAGCCTTCAGCACTTGGACGAGGAAGAGTATCTTCTGCAGCATCTAACAAGGCTTCAATTTCTGCTTCTTTTTCGTCATCTAGTTTGAAACCATCACCTCCAAAGAACTTAATTCCATTATCAAGGGCTGGGTTGTGGCTAGCAGAAATCATGACACCGGCACTTGCCCCTTCAGTTTTAACCAAGTAAGCTACTGCTGGTGTTGCAAGAACACCTAGTTTGTATACGTGAATACCAACTGAAAGAAGACCAGCTACCAAGGCTGATTCCAGCATTTCCCCAGAAATACGTGTATCACGTCCTACAAAAACTTTCGGTGCTTCCGTTTCATGTTGGCTAAGAACATAGCCTCCAAAACGACCTAGTTTGAAGGCCAATTCTGGCGTTAATTCTACGTTAGCTTCTCCACGGACTCCATCAGTCCCAAAATATTTACCCATTTTTATAAAATCCTTTTCCTATTATTAATTCGTTTTTGAACTAGTTGCTTTCGTTGACGAAGATGTCTCCGATGAGCTGCTTGTTGTTGAATTTGATGTACTTGAACTTGGTGCTACTGGTTTTGTAGTCACCTTCATTGTTGTGTCGAACGGAGTTATAACTGCTGGTAAGACAACACCATTGCGATCAATTGCCTGCAAAGGTACTGAACCACTGTAATTACCTGTTATGCGTTCGCTGGTTGGTAAAAGCGCAATAATACGATCAATTTTAGATAGTGTTTCTTGGTCAGTTGTGACAGAAACCCGTTCATTTGACACGGTTACACTATCAATTTGTAGCTTGGAATCAATCTGGCTTTGGTCAACTTGTGGCACAACAATCATCCCATCTCGCTTAACCTTCTTCCCAACTTTCACTGTGATCTTTTGAGGCGTTGCCACAGCGGTCAATCCGCTTGGAAGATTTTCAATATTCAAGGGAACTTCAATCGTTCCAACACTGGCATCCGTCAAATCAGCAGTTACCTTAAACTTACGAGTGCTCTCCTGCATTTCGCTAGCCAAGGTCACACGATTGGCACCTGTCAGTACAACTGAAACTTCTGATGCAAATCCGCTAATGAAATACTGGTCATCATCATAGTGAATATCGATAGGAACGTTCGTTATCGTATTGGTGTAGGTTTCTGATTTGACCTGCCTTGCGGTATTGCTATTTTGAAAGTTGGTTGACGTTGCATAGATAAATAAGACACAAGCAAAAAAGAGAGATGAAATGATATATAGACTATTTTTTCTCATATTTCCAGCCTCCTAGCAAACGGTCCTTAAAACTGACTTTTTCCTCAACAACTGGCAAAAGAATTGCTCGTAGCTCTGCTTCAAATTCTTCAATCGTCAAGTCGTGCTTGAAAACCCCATTGTAGGTAATAGAAATGCCACCTGTTTCCTCTGAGACGATGAAGGTCAAGGCATCCGACACTTCTGATAAACCGATAGCCGCCCGGTGTCTGGTCCCAAATTCCTTGGAAATCCCTGTACTTTCTGTCAGGGGCAAATAGGCAGAGGTTACTGCTATTCGATTTTCTCTGATAATCACAGCACCATCGTGTAGGGGAGTGTTGGGGATAAAGATATTAATAAGGAGTTCAGCTGAAATATTGGCATCCAAAGGAATCCCTGTCGCAATGTATTCTTGCAAGGTCCGAACTCGTTGGATGGCAACCAGAGCACCAATCTTACGAGGACTCATATATTCAACCGACTTGATAAAGGCACGAATCATTTGCTCCTCTGCACTAATTTGAGCAGTAGAAAAGAAATCTGTCGCCCTTCCCAAGCGTTCCAAACCAGTCCGAATCTCTGGAGAGAAGATAACAACCGCAGCAATAACCCCATAGGTGATAATTTGATTAATCAACCAAGAAATCGTTGTTAAACCAAGGATATTGGCCACAACCTGGGCTAATACAAAAATCACGACCCCCCGCACCAAAATCATAATCTTGGTGCCAGCTATCGCTTTTGTAAAACGATATAAAATATAGGCCACAATCAAAATATCAAACAGATTGATGGCAATACTCCAAGGACTAGAAAACAAGCTAGTCCAATATTGCAGGTTGGATAATTGTTGAAAGTTCATCTGCTGTCTCCTCTCTGTCCAAACACGTTCCTTTCTATTATACCATTTTTCTGACATTTTTTTCCCTATCCTACTTCATTTTAAATTAAGGAAAAATATGATAAAATAAACTGACTAGAAAAAACAAAGGAGAAACCATGTCTCAACTCTATGATATTACCATTGTAGGTGGTGGTCCTGTCGGGCTTTTTGCAGCCTTCTATGCCCATCTACGCCAAGCCAAGGTCCAAATCATCGACTCTCTTCCCCAACTAGGTGGACAACCTGCTATTCTCTATCCTGAAAAGGAAATCCTAGACGTCCCAGGTTTCCCAAATCTGACTGGAGAAGAGTTGACTAACCGTCTAATCGAGCAATTACATGGCTTTGATACCCCTATTCATCTCAATGAAACGGTCCTTGAGATTGAAAAACAAGAAGAAGGCTTTGTCATTACAACTTCTAAAGGAAGTCACCTGTCTAAAACTGTTATCATCGCTATGGGTGGCGGTGCCTTTAAACCACGTCCGCTGGAACTAGAAGGCGTTGAATGCTATGAAAATATCCACTACCATGTTTCCAACATCCAGCAATACGCTGGTAAGAAAGTGACGATTCTTGGTGGTGGGGACTCAGCTGTGGATTGGGCTTTGGCTTTTGAAAAAATTGCGCCAACTACCCTTGTTCACCGCAGAGATAATTTCCGCGCCTTGGAACACAGTGTACAAGCCTTACAGGAATCTTCTGTAACCATCAAGACACCATTCGTCCCTAGCCAACTCCTTGGAGATGGAAAAAGGCTCGATAAACTTGAAATCACAAAAGTCAAATCTGATGAAACAGAAACGATTGACCTAGACCACCTCTTTGTCAACTATGGTTTCAAATCTTCTGTCGGTAACCTTAAAAACTGGGGTCTGGACCTCAACCGCCACAAGATTATCGTCAACAGCAAACAAGAATCTAGCCAAGCAGGTATCTATGCTATCGGTGACTGTTGCTACTATGACGGAAAAATTGATCTGATTGCGACAGGCCTCGGAGAAGCTCCAACCGCTATCAACAATGCCATCAACTATATCGACCCAGAGCAAAAAGTACAACCAAAACATTCAACCAGTTTATAAAAAAGAACCACGAGTCGCATAGGATTCGTGGTTTTATAATTCATCTACAATCTTGTTAGCTCATATCTTTCCCTTTTTTAGCAAAAATAAAAATGCCTATCAAACTGATAAAACATGGGATATAATAAGAACGGCACTAACAATACGCCTTGGAAAAGGAGGTATTACTGATGCTAGAACTTCTCAAAATAATACTTATCGCAGTCATCGAGAGTATTATCTCATGGCTGGTGACTCGTTGGTTAGACGCACTTCGACAAGTAATACTCTTCGAAAATCAAATTCAAACCACGTCAGCTTCGCCTTGCCGTACTCAAGTACAGCCTACGGCTAGCTTCCTAGTTTGCTCTTTGATTTTCATTGAGTATAACCTTCCTGGTTAGTGCTATCTAACCCAGAAAAAAATCCCCTCGGTATTGCAGTACCGAGGGGATTTCTGTTTTAGCACTAAAATGCTAAAACTTCTCAATTCTCCCTTATTATCTCACATACTCTATTCAATTGTCAAGAAAGAGGTTAATATTTTGTAAACTAGCGACATCAGGCTGTTAGAAAAATGGAATCAACCATTTATACTGATAATTCAAGGGCTTGTTTTATATCTTTATAGTTGTTCGGCTAATTTATTTATCTTTCTGAGTCTGTGGTTGACACCACTTTTGGTCAGAGGAGTGCTGAGGCTATCTGCTAACTGCTGGATAGAGTAGTCTGGGTGCTGAATCCGCAATTGCGCTACCTCCTGCAAATCCACTGGCAGGTTTTCTAAGCCCATGATATCTTTGATTTTGCTGATATTGTTAATAGTCTTCATACTGGCAGAAACTGTTCGAGCGATATTAGCTGTCTCGGCATTATTGGCCCGATTAAGGTCATTACGGGTTTCTCGTAAAATCTTAACCCGCTCAAAATCATCACGCGCCTGCATGGCTCCGATGACAATCAAGAAGTCCATAATGTCTTCAGCTCGCTGGAGATAGGTCACAGCTCCCTTCTTACGCTCAAGCACCTTGGCATCCAGTAAAAACTGCTGTAGAAGAGAGGCAATCCCTTGCGCGTGGTCCAGATAAACAGAACTGATTTCCAACTGGTACTTACCTGATTCAGGGTCACGAATGCTCCCATTTGCCAAGAAAGCACCACAGAGATAGGCACGCCCTGCTTCCTCATCCGATAAAATCGCCTCATCAATACCTGTTTCTAGGCCAAAGAAAGAATCTGCCAAATGTAAATCACTTAACAAGTCCTGCACCTTTTCATCTGTAAATACAGTATAGACGCGATTCTTGCGAAGATTGCTTCTTTGGTGGTGTCGAATTTCCGATTTAATTTCATAGAAATGGAGAAAGGACTCATAGAGGTGACGAGCCAGCTTGGCATTTTCTGTCACTACAGATAAAGTCAAGCCTGAAGTTGAGAGACCGATACTGCCAGACATCTTGATAATGGCTGACAATTCATGCCGGCTCAGGTGGTGTTGACCTAGGATTTCCTCTTTTACTGCTACTGTGAAACTCATTTTCTCACCTGTATAATCCGCATCAATTCATCCACAATCAAATCGCCATCGTGGAAGGCACCCCCATTTTCCAGACGAAGGAAGTTGGATGAAATCACACGCGGAACTTGCTTACAAAGACCAGCAAAATCATGTTCCACCTGCACCAAGTATTCATCAAAACGGTTGGAGTTCATGTATTCCTGAGGCACTTTTTCGATATTCACCAAGACAGTATCGATAAAAGGTCGACCAAGGTGACGATGCAAGACCTCTACGTGATCACTATCTGTAAAGTGTTCTGTCTCCCCACGTTGGGTCATGATATTACAGACATAGGCGATTTCTGCCTTAGTTTCCAAAAGAGCCTGCCCGATTTCCTTAATCACGATATTAGGCAAAATCGAGGTAAAGAGGGAACCAGGTCCGAGGACAATCATGTCACTTTCAAGAATGGTCTGGACTACTCGACGGCTAGCCAGAGGCGTATCATCGTTGAGGGTATTGGTCACATAGACATGGTCAATCATACCTGGATGGTCTGCGATATGACTCTCTCCAGCCACTTCTGTCCCATCCTGAAAGACTGCATGAAGGGTCAAGGGATGGTCACTGGAAGGATAAATCTTCCCAGTTGTGTGGAAAAATTTGCTCAGCAACTGCATGGCATTATAGGTCGAACCCTGCATTTCTGACAGGCCAGCTATAATGAGATTGCCTAATGGATGGCCAGCAAAGGCTCCAGCATCCTCAGAAAAGCGGTACTGAAAGACCTTTTCATAAAACTTAGGCATATCCGACATGGCCACAAGGACATTACGAAGATCACCTGGCGGTGTCAATTGTTGCATATTTTTTCGGAGTTCACCTGAAGAACCACCATCATCTGCCACCGTTACGATAGCTGCGATTTCCACATCTTTTTCCCGCAGACTTTTAAGAATGACAGGGATCCCAGTTCCTCCACCAATCACCGTTATCTTTGGTTTTCTCATGAACGGTTTACCGTTTCCTTTCTTCGGTCTTTGTCGCGATGCCCTTCATTAACAGACCAATTCTTGGATAAGTCCAGCGCCAAGCGTTTGGCAAAGGCCACACTACGGTGTTGCCCACCCGTACAACCCATGGCAATGGTCAAAACGGACTTACCTTCCTTTTGGTAACTTGGCAAAATCGGCTCAATCAAGGCCAACAAATGCTGATAAAAATCTTCTGACTCAGTATGATTCATGACATAGTCATAAACTGGTTCATCCACACCCGTTTGATTTCGTAACTCTGGAAGGTAGTATGGATTTGGCAAGAAACGGACATCAAAGACTAGGTCCGCATCAATTGGGATTCCATATTTAAAGCCAAAAGACATGACTTCGATACGGAAAGACTGGGCTTGTTCCTGATCCGAAAACTGCTCTGCAATGGTTTTACGCAGCTCACGAGGAGTAAGTTCTGTCGTATCCACCACATTTTGGCTCATGTTTTTCAGTGGTGCCAAGAGTTCACGTTCCAACTTGATTCCATCTAAAATACGACCGTCTGCTGCTAATGGGTGACTCCGTCTGGTTTCCTTGTAACGAGCGACCAATTCCTTATCAGCTGCATCCAAAAAGAGAATTTTAAAGTCCAGTTCTTCCTTGTTTTCCAACTCATCCAAAACAGCTTGAATCTCTGAGAAGAAAGAACGGCTACGCATATCTACTACCAAGGCCAATTTATGGTCGTCATCCTTGGTTTCCACCAACTGCAAAAACTTAGGCAAAAGAGCTGGCGGCATATTATCAATAGTGAAATATCCCAGGTCCTCAAAAGACTGAATGGCAACTGTTTTTCCTGCACCACTCATCCCTGTCACAATCACCAAGTGTAGTTGTTTCTTTGTCATCTTTTTCTCCTTATATCAAAAGAAGTTTGGCAACACCAAACTTCAACTAGCTTATCCAATCTCTGCGATGACTTCGATTTCGACTTTTACATCACGAGGAAGACGAGCTACCTCCACAGCTGAACGAGCTGGAAATTCCTCTTTAAAGGCCGTTTGGTAAACCTCGTTAAAAGGAACGAAGTCGTTCATATCGCTCAAGAAGCAAGTTGTTTTGACAACATGGTCAAAGTCAGTTCCTGCTTCTGCCAAAATAGCACCAATGTTTTTCAAGACTTGTTCTGTCTGTTCTTGGATTGTTTCTCCAACGATTTCCCCAGTTTCAGGAGAGAGAGGAACTTGACCACTAGCAAACAAAAGGTTGCCAACGATTTTTCCTTGAACATAGGGTCCGATAGCCTTTGGAGCTTTGTCTGTATGAATTGTTTTTGCCATTTCTTTTCCTCACAATTTTTCTAAGATTGCATCCCAAGCCTGATCCATCCCTGCCTTGCTGACAGATGAAAAGAGGATGAAGTCATCACTTGGGTCAAAGTTTAATTTCTTTTTGATTGCTGATTCGTGCTTGTTCCATTTACCACGAGGGATCTTGTCCGCCTTGGTCGCCACAATGATGACTGGAATCTCATAATACTTGAGAAATTCGTACATCTGCACATCATCTGCTGACGGGTCATGACGAAGGTCAACTAGACTGACCACTGCACGGAGATTTTCCCGAGTCGTTAGGTACTCCTCAATCATGCGCCCCCACTTTTCACGTTCCTTTTTAGAAACACGGGCATAGCCATAACCAGGCACATCCACAAAGCGCATCTTGTCATCGATATTAAAGAAGTTGAGAAGCTGGGTTTTACCAGGTTTCCCCGATGTACGAGCCAGATTCTTACGGTTCAGCATGGTATTGATAAAGCTAGATTTACCAACATTTGAACGCCCTGCAAGAGCGATTTCTGGCAGGTCATCCTGCGGATAGTGGGATTTATTCGCCGCACTGAGCAAGATTTCAGCATTATGTGTATTCAGTTCCATAGTCACCTCTAAGCTGTTTCTAGGATTGGTTTATCCGTTCCATCGACAGCTTCTTTTGTGATGCGAACCAATTTCACATTTTCCTGACTCGGTACTTCAAACATGACGTCTAGCATGGTTTCTTCGATGATGGAGCGAAGACCACGCGCACCAGTTTTGCGTTCAATAGCCTTATTGGCAATCTCTTGAAGAGCTTCGTCGTCAAATTCCAACTCGACATCATCATAAGAAAGCAAGGTTTGGTATTGTTTGACCAAAGCATTTCTTGGCTCTTTCAAGATACGAACCAAATCATCTACTGTCAACTGTTCAAGAGCAGCAAAGACAGGCAAACGTCCAATCAACTCAGGGATAATACCAAATTTTTGAATATCTTCTGCGATGATTTCCTGCATGTAAGAGCTGTTTTCGTCAATCGCCTTATTATTTTGACCAAATCCGATGACTTTTTCACCCAGACGTTGTTTGACGATTTCTTCAATGCCATCAAAGGCACCACCCACGATGAAGAGGATGTTTTTGGTATCTACTTGAATCATCTCTTGTTGTGGATGCTTACGTCCACCTTGAGGCGGTACGCTAGCAACAGTTCCCTCAATAATCTTGAGAAGCGCTTGTTGCACTCCTTCACCAGAAACATCACGTGTGATAGACACGTTCTCGCTCTTCTTGGCAATCTTGTCAATTTCATCCACATAGATAATCCCACGCTCTGCACGTTCAATGTTAAAGTCAGAAGCCTGCAAGAGTTTGAGGAGAATATTTTCCACATCCTCACCTACATAACCAGCCTCCGTCAGAGCTGTCGCATCTGCGATCGCAAAAGGCACATTCAAACTCTTAGCCAAGGTCTGGGCAAGGAATGTTTTCCCTGAACCAGTTGGGCCAATCATCAAGATGTTTGACTTCTGCAAATCCACATCTTCTGACTCTTCGCGTGTATCGTGGAAATTGATACGTTTGTAGTGATTGTAAACTGCCACTGCCAAGGCACGCTTGGCACGATCTTGACCGATTACATAGTGATTCAAGATATGGAGAAGTTCGATTGGTTTTGGTACCTCAGACAAGTCTGCCAAGACTTCTTCCGCCAACTCCTCACGAATGATCTCCTGGGCTAACTCCACACATTCATTACAGATAAAGGCGTTGTTACCTGCGATTATTTTTTGTACTTCTTCTTGGCTTTTGCCACAAAATGAGCAATAAACCATCATATCATTATTCCTATTTGTAGGCATGATTTCCTTCCGTTCTATTCTATACTGTCATTCTATCTAAAATAAGGTCATGTAAAAAGCATGGATACTATTGACCAAATTGGTAAATGCATTTAACCAGAGCAGGACAGAAAGTCCATAACGCTTTTTACGAAAAGCCTGTGCTCCTGCAAGCAAGCAGACCAAACACAGCATGGCTGTGAAAAAACCAAATATACTACGTTCCATTAGACTTCCTTTCTCTTGCGGTATTGGATGGTAAAATCATAAGGATTTTTCTCATCTTTGGTATAGGATTTGCTTGAAACCGTCTCAAAAAGAGACAAGTCAAACTCCTCAGGGAAATAGGTATCTCCCTCTACCCGAGCATGAATTTGAGTCACAATCACTTCATCAAGGTAGGGTTCAAAAGCCTGAAAAATTTGCTTCCCACCGATAATATAAAGATTCTTGTCTTGATCCTGATACCAATCTAGAACAGACTGGATATTGTGAAAAGTAGCAACCCCATCTATCTTTTCTTCTGAACTACGTGTCAAAATCAAGGTCTCCCGTTTTGGAAGCAGTCGACGTCCCATCCCATCAAAGGTCACACGCCCCATCAAGATAGCATGATTCAGAGTTGTTTCTTTGAAGTGCTGCAGTTCTGCTGGTAAATGCCAAGGCAGACGATTGTCCTTACCAATCACACCCTCTTCATCCTGGGCCCAAATAGCTACGATTTTCTTAGTCATGCTTCCATCCTTTTCACTGATAGTACTATTTTATCAAAAAACTTAAAAAAGACTGGTTTGGAATAGCCTACAGAATAGAAAAAAATCTGTAAGAAATTTCCTACAGATTTATATATGTTACTATTATTTCTTACAAACCAGGTGCTTGTCCAAGTTCTGCTGCAAGCATCCAAACCGTTTTCTCAAGTTCAGCTTTAGCACCAACAAAGATATCGTTTGTCACATCATCACCTTCTTCATCAGTAACATCCAAAGCTTTTTGGAACAGAGTGATGAGATAACGATAAACATCTAGGACACGTTCCAAGCTTTCTTCAACATTACGGTATTCACCAGCTTCTTCTTCGATTTCACTATTTTGAAGGAATTCTGTCAAAGTAGAGAATGGGCTACCTCCAAGTGTAATCAAACGTTCACTGATTTCATCCAATTGACCATCAAGAGCATCCATGTACTCATCCATTTTTGGATGCCATACAAGGAAACCACGACCACGCATGTACCAGTGTACTTGGTGCAAAGCAATGTGAGCTACATACAAATCAGCAACAGCTTGGTTCAATACTTCCTTTGTTTTTGCCAATGCTACTGGCGCTGCTTTTGTTAATGATGTTACGTCTTTTACTGCTTCTTTTTTCAATTCTACCATTTTCTTTACCTCGTTTATTATTTTTTGTAAGCATTTCTTAATGATTACTACCTTAGTATACTACTAAGAAGAACCAATAGCAAGCCAAATGACTCACATGAGAAAAGTTGCAATAGACTGATAATTTAAGAATTTTTTAGAATAAAACCCTGTCACTTTCAAACTCTCTTAACAGCGATAAAATAAAGAAAAAGAGCATACAATTTGTAGGCTCTTTTCTGAGTTTTACATCTTAATACCAGACACTGACATCAACCTGTCCTCGAATCCCTTTAAGAGAGTCAGATGAAGTATATTGCCATCCTTTTTCTCCTGAATAATGAGGATTATTCCAATCAAGCGCATCCGTATAGGCTGCAACCCAGTTTACATGTTGTAAAATATTTGGATGATTCAATCGAGTTTGCAAAAGTTGACGATAGCTATAAACTTTCACATTTTGATAACCTGCTTTTTTCATGGTTTCCATATACTTATTGATGATTTTAACCCAAGTGTCTGTATCTGCTGGAGCTTTCTTAGATTTATTTTCATACTCCCAGTTTTCAACATCATAGTAGATTGGATAAGACAAGTTCATTTTATATTTCTTCAAAAGCTCAATAGTCTGCTTAGCATCATTCTCAGCATCTGTTTCATTTTCTGCATAGGTATAAAGATAAACACCATAAGGAATGCCTAGTCGATTAAATTCTTGAATATTATGTGCCAATTCCTTATCTTCTACACCACTATATCCTAAGCGAACAATAACGCCATCCACTCCATTTTCCTGGATAACCTTTTTCCAATCACTAATGCGGCCATTATGCTCACTGACATCAATAACCTTCTTAGCACGGTCAGTTCCGACCTGTTCTTCACGATGGTTAAAGAAATAACGGTGTCCATTTCGATAAACCCAACCAACATTCAAGGCTTTCTTTTCTTTCAGTTCCCCTGAATCAGCAAAAGTATAACGAGTATCGTCCATAATTAACTCACCTGTTGCCATGACACCACTTTCAGTAAGATAGTAGTTTCCATGCCACTCATCTTGAGCCATGTACCCCCACTTCTTAAAATAATACCACTTGCCATCAATCTTTTGCCACTGTTCATTAGCGTAAGAACCATCTGCCTTAAGATAGAACCAACTCTTATAATGATTATCGTAAAGCCATTCGTTTTGCATCATGGCACCTTGACCATTCAAGAAATAATTTCCTTGCCACTGACTTTTAGCCATATAGCCCCACTTCTTAAAATAGTACCATCTGCCATTGATTTTCTGCCATTCTTGTTCTGCATAAGAACCGTCTGCTTTGAGGTAAAACCAGCTCTTATAATCGTTATCGTAAACCCATTCATTTTTAGCCATGTAACCACCTGCTTTGAGGTAGTAGTTTCCATGCCATTCTTTTTGGGCATAACGACCATCTGCTTTTATATAGAACCAACTATTGTAGCTAGTATCAAAAATCCACTCACTCTTAGCTTTTGAACCATCTGCTTTTACATAGAAGTCACCGTCCCAATGTGCTGATGTTGAATTCGGCTTACTTTCTTCTTTCTGACTACTAGCTCGTGTCTCTTTGACTTCTTCCTTTTTCTCTTGACGCTGACTAGAAGAAGTCTCAGCCTTTTTCTCTTCTTCTTTTTGACTTGTAGTCGTTTCTGGTTTCTTTTCTTCTACCTTGCTAGCAGAAGCTTGAATACTGCTTTCTTCCGAAGATGCTTTCACTTCAGATTCATTTGCAGCCACCTGATTAACTATCAATCCAAGCAAAAAGGCACTTGCTAATCCAATTTTTCCAATCTTTGTTTTCAATCTTTCCTCTCCTATAAAAAATGGAACAGACATCTGAATGCTGTTCCACCTAGCTTTTGCTACTGATTATTTTACAAAGTCAAGCAAAGCCAAGAAGCTTTCTGCTTCAAGTGACGCACCACCCACAAGGGCACCGTCAACGTCTGGACAAGCCATGTATGAAGCAACGTTTTCAGGTTTAACAGAACCACCGTATTGAACACGAACTTTGTCTGCAACTTCTTGACCGAAGTCAGCAGCTACAACGTCACGAACAACTTTACACATTTTTTGTGCGTCGTCTTGTGAAGCTGATTTACCAGTACCGATAGCCCAGATTGGCTCATAAGCGATAACTGATGCAGCAACTTGTTCAGCAGTCAATCCAGCCAATGCAGCAGATACTTGAGCACCTACGAATTCAGCAGCTTTACCAGCTTCGTAAGTTTCAAGTGACTCACCACAACAGATGATTGGAAGCATACCGTTTGCAAAGATTGCTTTTGCTTTTTTATTGATATCTTCGTTAGTTTCATGGAAGTAGTCACGACGTTCTGAGTGACCGATAACAACGTAATCAGTACCGATTTCTTTCAAAACTTGTGGGCTAGTTTCACCAGTGAAAGCACCTGCATTTTCAAAGTAGCAGTTTTGAGCAGCAACTTTAAGGTTTGAACCTTTAGCAGCAGCAAGAACAGCTGTCAAATCAAGAGCTGGAGCTGCGATACCTGCTTCAACAAGATCTGATGAAGGAAGTTTTGATGCAACTGCTTCAACGAATGCTTTAGCTTCTTCTGGATTTTTGTTCATTTTCCAGTTACCAGCGATAAATGGTTTACGTGACATTTCACATACCTCTTTTTTCAATTTATTTTCTATTTATTTTATCACAATTATACACAGCTTGCAAATCTTACTCGGATTTCAAGCCTGCTTCAAACGATTAATCCTTCCAGAGATCCATGGCATTTCTAAAATCTGCCGATACCTGTGTCAACTGAGGATTGCTTGCTTCTCTCTCTGCCCGCCTGGCCTCTATTTGAGTCACACTTTTGATACCTTCATGGCGCCAGTTTCTCAAAATCGCCTGAATGTACTTCCAGTTTGGTTTTCCATTCAAAACAGCTTCACGAAGTGCTTCCTTAATCAAGTCAGCACTGGTTCGATCTTCCTTTAGTGTCTTGGTCAAATCTTCAATTTCAAAAGGAGTCAATAAGCGCCCCAACTCCTGCTGGAAAGTTTCCACCAAATCCTTAAGCTGGTTTTGAGGTGTCAGCTGGTCTGAACTTGAATGAACTGCTCCAAGCAGGTCATCCAAACGTTCCAATGCCAAACTAGTATCAAAAAGCAATTCAATTTCACCATTTAATTCGATAGTACGATACTGAAGCAGTCCCCTCTCTGTCAGATTGGAAATAGCCTGATTGACATCCGAGATTTCCTTACCAATCCTTTCAGCAATCTGGCTTGGTGACATTTCATCCAAACCTGTCGTATTTTGCAAATAGAAAAATTGCCAGACCAGAAAATCGTCGCTAGAAGGAAAGAGTTCCTTAAAATGCAAGAGCAGGGCACTCGGTAAAACCAAGTTCCCTGATTTAAAAGCGTCTAAATATGTCATAATTCCTCTTATAAATACCCAAATGCAGATGCATCATCTTCTATTTTTCTCCAGTCAAAAGGGGTTTCCTGATAGACCGCATAATTCACCCAGTTACTGAAAAAGAGGGCTGCTGATGAAGACCAACAAAGACAAGGGGCCTGGTTGACATCATCATCCTTAAAGTAATTTTCTGGAATATGTGGGTCTAAACCTGCATCACGATCTCTAAAATACTCTTTTGCCAAGGTATCACGGTCATACTCCAAATGCCCAAAACTATAAATTTCTCGCAAATCACGACTGGCCAAAATCGAAACCCCAACCTGTGGCCCTTCTGATAAAATCTCGAGATTGGTTTTGTTTAAGACCTCTTCCTTAGAAATCTCCGTGTGCCGTGAATGAGGGGATACATAGCTATCGTCAAATCCTCTAAAGAGAAGGTGCCCTTCCTTTAAGGTGTCCTGAGGATAGATACCCGATAACTTACTGTCCATCTGGTATTTTTCCACTCCATAGCGCAGATAAAGACCAGCCTGAGCACCCCAACAGATATGAAGGGTCGAATAGACATGGGTCTTAGACCACTCAAGCACCTGAGTAAATTCCTCCCAGTAGTCTACTTCCTCAAATGGTAAATGTTCAACTGGAGCACCCGTGATAATCATCCCATCAAAATACTCATCCTTGACTTCAGGAAAGGTTTTATAAAAGGTCTCCATGTGCTCTGAACGAGTTGTTTTAGAACGATGGCTCTCCATATAGAGAAAATCAATATCTAGTTGCAGGGGTGTATTGGCCAAATGGCGCAACAACTGGGTCTCTGTGACCATTTTTTGTGGCATGAGATTTAAAATCAAAATCTTCAAAGGACGGATATCTTGGTGGGCAGCACGTTGATCATCCATGACAAAGATATTCTCTGTCCGTAAAATCTCAACAGCTGGTAATTTTTTATCAATTCGAATCGGCATAACCCTCTCCTAACTGTACTCTTTCAGGAATAATTGTATATGTTTGAAGCCAAATCTCAAACATCTAGTCCTTTTATTATACTGCAAGAAGATATAGTTTTCAATTATAGTTTTTCTCTAACTAGCTATAGTCTATTTTTATATCCTAATGTAGAGAAAACAGCCCTAGGGACTGTTTTTCATTAATAATGCATCAAAACTTTGTAATCGTAGTCACCGATTTTTTCACGGCCGTTCAATTCATCCAATTCAACAAGGAAGGCACAGCCTGCTACAACACCACCAAGTTTTTCAATCATCTCGATGGTTGCCTTAACTGTTCCACCTGTTGCCAAGAGGTCATCCACGATAAGAACACGTTGACCTGGCTTAATGGCATCAGCATGCATAGTCAAGGTATCAACCCCATATTCTTTTTCGTAGTCAGCAGAAATGACTTCACGTGGCAATTTACCTGGTTTACGAACAGGTGCAAAACCAATTCCCAACTCAAAGGCAACTGGACAGCCCACGATAAAACCACGAGCCTCAGGTCCCACGATCATGTCGATTTTCTTGTCAGTAGCATACTGAACGATTTCACGAACAGCGTAGCTATAAGCATTCCCATCAGCCATCAAAGGACTGATATCACGGAAGGTGATCCCTTCCTTTGGATAATTTTCAATTGTTGCAATGTAATCTTTTAAATTCATCTTTTTCTTTCTTTCAAAGTTTTTACTCTCTATTATACCATATTTTCTCCAAAAGAAGAAAGTATAACCATTTTTTCCTCTCTTAGATCCTGATTTCTATACCTACTCTATCCCCCTCCCCTACTGATAACAGCAAAAAACTGATGAATCATTTCGATTCATCAGTTTTAAGAAGATATGTTCATTACAAACAAATCATATTCATTAGAAAGCTTAGTCTTCTTTCTTCTTGCGAGCTACAAGACCAAATCCACTCAATACTCCAAGAAGTCCAAGTGCTGCAAGGCTAGCATTGTCTTCTGTACCAGTATTTGGCAATTCACGCTTAGCTTCAGCTTCTTTCACTGCCGTTGGTTGTACTGGTTGTGCTGGAGTAGCTGGTACTTGAGGTTTAGCTGGCTGTTCAGGCATTGCTGGAGTAGCTGGCTCAACTGGTTGTACTGGTTGACTTGGTTCAACTGGAGTTGGCATTTCAACTTTTCTGAAGATATGCTTGATAGTTCCAGATGGATCAGTCACAGTCTTCACATATTCATAACCTGGAATTGTTCCTGGTTCTTTAGCTCCCGATTCAGATGATTTCAATGGATTTCCATTTTCATCTGTCCAAATCGTAGCACGATTGTTTGTAGGCTGAACATTTGGTTGTAAAGGTGATTTCTTCACTTTCTTATAGATACGTTTGATTGTACCATCAGGAAGTTGTTCATCCCTAACATATTCATACTCAGGAATATCCAAGATTGGTGACAGCATATCAAATTCAAATCCTGGAATGATATTTCCTTCAGTGTCACGTGCAATAATTCTTGGTTTTTCAACTGATGGAGTTGTTACTTTTTCGTATACGTGCTCCACATCACCATTTGGAAGTTTCTTAGTTTCTACTAAGCGGTAACCCGGGATAGATTTAGCTGGTTTTTCTCCTTCTTCTGTTGATTCTACTGGGTTATTGTCTTTATCAACAGTAATGAGATTACCATCTTTATCCTTGAATGTTGTTGTTACTGGTTCGTAAACGTGCTCTGTATCTCCATTTTCTAGAGTCTTAGTTTCTACAAATTTATATCCTGGGATATCTTTCTTAGGAGTTGTTCCTTCCTCAGTTGTAGTTCCTTCGATTACGTGTCCGTCAGTATCTACGAATGATGTCGTTACTTTTTCGTATACATACTCTGTATCTCCATTTGGAAGTTTACGAGTTTCTACTACTTTGTATCCTGGAATATTCTTAGGATCTTTTGTTCCTTCTTCTGTTTCTGTTCCTGGAATTGGGTTACCGTTTCTATCTACGTGTTTAGTTGTTACTGGTTCGTAGATGTGTTTAGTATTACCTTTTTCATCAGTTTCAGTCTTAACAACTTTGTATCCTGGAATAGTTTCTGATGGGTTCTTACCATCTTTAGATGGAACTAACTCTTTACCATTCTTATCAACAAATACTGTGTCAGGACGTACTGTTGGAGTGTAAGAAGCTTTGATTGTCTTACCGTTCTTATCTTTACGTACAACTTCTACTGGAGTAGCTGTTCCTACGAAATCTTTTTCTGGAGTGAATGTTACTTTACCAGTCGCATCGATTGTGTAAGTTCCTTCTCCTGGTACTTCTTTAGTTGTTGATCCATCTTTAAACGTTGGAGCTACTGTAGTGTCTACATCACCTTTGAATACTGGAGTATTCGATTGAGGTTGGTTCTTAGCACCTTCAGATACTACGTTTTCTGTAGATGTTTTACCTAATACTGTTGGTGTGTAGTTAGCTGTTACTGGTGTTCCGTTTTCGTCAACACGTTTAACCGTTACACCTTTAGCTGTTCCTACGAAGTCTGGTTCGGGAGTGAAGGTTACTTTACCGTTCTTATCAATAGTGTAAGTTCCTTCTCCTGGTACTTCTTTTGTAGTTGTTCCATCTTCAAATGTTGGAGCTACTGTTTCATCGATTGGTACTGTTACCGTTTTACCGTTTACTTTAGTAATTCCTGGTGTGAATACTGGAGTCTCAGATTGAGGTTGTCCTTTATCACCGATTGATGTTACGTCTTTACCTGTTGGAGTTACTGGTAATACTACTGGTGTGTAGTTAGCTGTTACTGGTGTTCCGTTTTTGTCAACACGTTTAACTGTTACACCTTTAGCTTGACCTGTGAAGTCTTTTTCTGGAGTGAAGGTTACAGTTCCGTCTGGAGCTACTGTGTAAGTTCCTTCTCCTGGTACTTCTTTCGTAGTTGTTCCATCTTCGAATGTAGCTGGTTTAGTATCATCAAGTTCTACAGTTTTTTCTACACCGTTAACTGTTGTTTTACCTGCTTCGAATTCTGGTTTTCCTTTTTGAGTTGCACCTTGAACATCAGTTGTTGTTACACCGTCTGCAGTTGGTGTTACTGGTTTAACTGTTGGTGTATATTTAGCTGTTACTTCTGTTCCATTTTTATCAACACGTTTAACTGTTACACCGCTAGCTTTACCTGTAAATTGTGGTTCTGGAGTGAATGTTACTACACCATTTTCATCGATAGTGTAAATCCCTTCTCCTGGTACTTCTTTCGTAGTTGTTCCATCATCGAATGTTGGTTTAACAGTTTCGTCGATTTCTACAGTTACTTCTGTACCGTTAACTGTTGTTTTACCTGGAGTGAATACTGGAGTTCCAGTCTGTTTCGCACCTTGAACATCTTCAGATACTACGTCATCTGATGTTGGAGTAACTGGTTTAACTGTTGGTGTGTATTTAGCTGTAGCTGGAGTTCCATTTGTATCTTTACGTTGAACTTCAATTCCTGTAGCTTTTCCTGTGAAGTTTGGTTCTGGCTTGAATGTTACTTCACCAGTTTCTGGGTTGATTGTGTAAGTTCCTTCTCCTGGTACTGTTACTGAAGTTTCGTCAGTTGGTTCACCAGTTTCTGGATTGATCAATTTAGCTGGTACAGTTGGATCGATTGGAGCTTTAGTGTTTCCTTCAGTGAATGTTGGAGTTCCACTTTGCTCTTGACCTTGTGCACCTTCAGAAGTGACTGATTTAGCAGTTGGTGTAACAGGCGTGATATTTGGAGTGTAAGTTGTTGTTACAGCTGTTCCATTTGTATCTTTCGCTTGAACTGTTACTGGTTTAACTGTTCCTGAGTAAGTTTTATCTGTTGGAGTGAATACTGCAACTGGATCTTTACCTTCTTCTTTAATAAGAGTGTATGTACCTACTACATCACCTGCTGGGTTTTTAGCTGGAACTGAATCTGCTGGTTGTCCATTTTCATCTAATAATGTATAAGTTGATGGATCAATCGCTACAGTTTCTTGTGTTTTAGCTTTTGTAATTGGGTCTTCTACTTCAACTGTTCCACCTTTGAATTTAACAGCTTGACTTTGAGTTTGACCTTGAATATCTGAAGTTACTGATGGTTCTGCAGTTGGTTTTGTACCGATTACTACCGCTGTATATTTACCAAGTGCTGGAGTACCATTTAAGTCAACACGTTTAACAGTTAATTCAGTACCTTTACCTGTGAATCCTTTTTCTGGAGTGAAGTGTACTGTTCCATCTGGATCTACAGTGTAAGTTCCTTCTCCTGGAATTGTTACACTTGTTACTTCTTGACCTGTATTTGGATCGATTAGTTTAGCTGGTTTAGTTTCATCGATGTCTACAGTTTTTTCAACACCGTTAACCATCGCTTTACCACCAACGAAGTTTGGTCTTCCACTTTGTTCTTTACCTTGAACACCTGCTGTAAGAACTTCTGTTCCATTTGGAGTAGCTGGTTTAACTACTGCTGTGTATTCTGCAGTAACTTTTGTTCCATTAGTATCTTGACGAACTACTTTTAATGTTTGACCTTTTCCTGTGAATTGTTTATCTGGAGTGAAGTGTACTGTTCCATCTGGATCTACTGTGTAAGTTCCTTCTCCAGGAATTGTTACACTTGTTACTTCTTGACCAGTAGTTGGATCAACCAGTTTAGCTGGTGTATTGTCATCCATTGGTACTTCTACTTCTTTACCGTTAATTGTTGTTTTACCAGGTGTGAATTGTGGTTTACCGCTTTGAGGTGCACCTTGGATATCTTCTGTGAATGTGTTGATACCTTCTGGAGTAACTGGTTTAACTGTTGGTGTGTAAGTAGCTGTTGTTGGAGTTCCGTTCGCATCTTTCGCTTGAACTGTTGCTGGTACTGGAGTACCTACGAAGTCTTTGTTAGGTGTGAATGTTACTTTACCTGTTGTTGGATCGATTGTGTATGTACCAACTTGTTTTCCGCTAGCGTCTTTGGCTGGGATTGTTGTTTCATCAGTTGGTTGTCCAGTAGCTGGATCGATTAATTTAGCTGGTTGAGTAGCATCGATCTTCATAGGAACTTTAGAGTTACCTGGTGTGAACGTTGGAGTTCCTTCTTGAGGTTGTCCTTGTGCACCTTCAGTAACTTTTGGTGTTCCTGTTGGTTCTACTGGAGTGATGTTTGGAGTGTAAGTTGTAGTTACTGGAGTTCCATTTGTATCTTTAGCTTGGATCGTAACTGGAGCAACTTCACCTGAATATGTTTTATCAGTTGGTGTAAATACTGCAGTTGCTTTACCATCTACAACTTTAAGTGTGTAAGTACCGATAACATCTCCTGCTGGGTTTTTAGCTGGTACTGATTCTGCTGGTTGTCCATTTTCATCCAATAGTTTGTATGAAGTAGTGTCGATTGGCACTTCTTTTTCAACACCATTAACTGTTGCTTTACCAGGTTTGAAGGTTACTTCTTTAGATTGTTCAACACCTTGTACATCTGTTGTTTCAGCTGGTGAAGCAGTTGGTGTTACACCTACGATGTTTGGAGTGTAAGTTGTACTTACTTTAGTTCCGTTTTCGTCTTCTGCTTGAACTTTAGCTGGTTGTACTTTACCTTTGTACTCTTTGTTAGTTGGCGTGAAGGTTACTTTGTTAGTAGCTGGATCAATTGTGTATTCCCCTACTTTGTTTCCTTCAGGATCTAAAGCGTCTACTGGAGTACCAGCCGCTACTGGGTTACCTGAAGCATCAAGTAGAACCGCTGAGTTAGCTTTGATCGGTACTGATTTTTTAACACCTTCTACTGTTGTTTCTCCAGGTGCAAATGATACAGTTCCATCTTGTGGTTGTCCTTGGATACCTGAAGATTCCGCTGGTGTCGCTGTTGGTGTTACACCTACGATATGTGGAGTGTAAGTAGTATTTACTTTAGTTCCGTTCTTATCTTCTGCTTGAACTTTAGCTGGTGTTACTTTACCAGTGTAAGTTTTGTCAGTTGGTGTGAAGGTTACTTCACCTGTAGCTGGATTTACTGTGTATTCCCCTACTTTATTTCCTTTTTCATCTAAAGCATCTACTGGTCCAGTTGCTTCTGTTCCATCTGGATTTAATAGTTTTACAGAGTTTTCTTTAATTGGTACTTCTGCATTTCCTGCCGTGAATGTAGGAGTTCCTTTTTGAGTCTCACCTTGTACACCTGCTGAATCTGCTGGCTTAGCTGCTGGTTCTACAGCAGTTACTGTTGGAGTATATTTTGTAGTAGCCGTAGCTGTTACATCTTGTCCATCTTTATTTTGACCTACTGGTGCTGTTAATGTTACATCAACACCTGAAGCCGTTCCTTTAAAAGTTGGAAGTGGTTGGAAGGTTACTTCACCTGTTGTTGGGTTGATTGTGTAAGTTCCTTCTCCATCAACCGTTACAGAGTCAACTTTAGCTCCTGTTTTTGGATCTACTAATTTAGCTGGATAAGTAGCACTTGGTGTTACTGCTGTAGCAGTATCTGCATTACCTTCTGTTTTGAATGTTGGAGTTTTCTTCTGTTCTTTACCTTGAATATCTGTTGATGTTTCTGGATCTGCAGTGATTTCTTTTGGAGTTACTGTTGGAATGTATACAGCATCCATAGTTTTTGTAGTTCCTGCTGAGTGAGTTCCATCATTGATATTTTCAAGTCCATTTTGGTTTGTTAATGCAGTCCATCCAGTTGATTGACCATTTGAGTCTACTGCACGTAGTACGATACCATCAGCTTTACCTACGAAGCTAGCTTCTGGAGTGAATGTGATTTTGTCGTCTGTTACTGTATATGTACCCTGACCTGCTTTAGTGTAAGTTTTTGTTAATGTTCCATCTGGATTAACGATCATTACACCTTCAGATTGAACTTTCTTAGTAGTTTCAGCACTAATTACATTACTTTGTTCAGTATAGTGAATTTTACCGTATGAGTTAAAGGTAGTTTTACCGTTGTTAGAACCTAAGTCTGATGCATCGTCACCCGATGGATGTGTTCTGAACTCGATACCAACTGATTGAGTTTCACCTTGTTTACCAGTAGTTTCTTCTTTATCTCCACGTGGTGGATGAGCTACTTGGATTTGGTTATCTTCAACTTCCCCAGAGTAGGCAATACCTGCAGCTTTTTCTACTTGAGCTTCATCTTTTGCGATACGCACACGGAAGTTTACAACATCCTTACTAGTATCAATTACTTGAGTGTTAGTAAATGTTAATTCAACGACTTGATTATTCCCATTTACTTGTACAACATCGGATTGTTCACCTTCATCAAATTTACCATTTCCGTTGAAGTCGATAAATCCACGCACGTAAGCTGGTGCAACTGTGTCTGTGTAGTTTTCATTACCATTTGCTGAAGCATACAATTTTACTTTATAAGTATTATCTGGCCCTTGGATGAATTTAACTTCTGGTTGTCCAGTATCTACGTTAGTGTGTACATGTTCTTCAGAAACTAATTGATCTACACCTTCATCTCCAGTGTCTTTCACATCATCTGAATCCACTCCACGAACACGAGTACCTGGTGCAGAGTCAATATCCGCTTTAACCTTACCTAAGTATGGTTGTTGAATTTGTTTCTTTTGTTTAGTTAAGTAGTCTACAGTTTGTGTTCTTAAGAAATGCTCAGCCATTCCATATGATTCTGGAAGATCACCGAAGTCAGAGAACTTGATACCAATCATAGAAGATTGTTGCCCAGAAGACATGATATATAGTCCTACTTCAGTTACATTGGCAGTTGATAATACTGGAGTTCCTGCTCCACCGTTATTACGGTATCCACCGAATACTTGAGAACCAAGACCTGCAGTAGTTGCATCAGGTGTAGCAAATTTCCCACCGTTTAAGGCATTCACAAATTTTTCATCTTGCCATTTAAGGATAGCAGTTCTACCACCATTCATATCTTTGAATTGATTTAATGGAACATAAGCATTTTTATTTGAACTATACCCAACAATCGCAGCTAAGTCCCATGGTGTCCCATTAGTTGTATAAATTTCAGACTCAAGAGGTCCAATATCTTCCCCAGAAGTCATAACAATACCTGGTTTAACAGCTTTACCATTATAAGTAGCTGTTACATCAAATTTAACCCCAGCTGCTTGACCGTTTTTAGGTTGACCTTGAGGGTTTGTTCCTGCGATTGTTGTTTTAGACGTACCAGTTGATAAACCAGCATTATTAACGTGTGTATATCTATTTTGAGGATTTGCACCTAACCCTGTTGCACCATTATCCGGGTTGAATTTGTTTTCTTTATCCGGTTGGTATGAACTTTCTAAATCAGTTCCCGCAACACGGTTTTTGAATATTTCAGTTGATTCAAACGGTTTTAATTCTTTAACCGTCATTGTAACGATATAACCAGGGATCAATTCTTTTGTATATGTAGAACCGATTTGAAGTTGGTTATTTGCGTTTAATCCTGTCCATGCAGCTGTGTCTGCAAAGTCTAACCATTGAATCTGATCGTTTAAGTCTTTAATTTCTTTTAGATTATCTTCTTTAGTTTTAACTTTGATATCTGATAATGAAGAATATCCATGTTGATCTAACCATGCTTTACCTGTTTCAGTAGATGCATCTTTAAGTGCTGTTGTTTGTGCATCTGCCAAGTTAACAGCAAACTTACCATCACGACCAATTCCTGCATTCTTCAACTCATTGTAAACTGCAAGGATAGACTCGTTAAGGCGTTCCAATTGAGCATTTACTTGCTCTTTTGTCACACTCTTATCAGCCAAAAGTGCCTTTGTTTCAGCAAGAACTGCTTGGTTTTTAGCGACTGCTGCTGTAACTGCTGCCTTGTTTTCTTCTTTGACATCAGCCTTAGCTAGTTCAGTCTCAGCCAATTTGTTGGTTACTTCAGCTTCTGATGATACTTGTGTAAGAGTCGTTGTTGCTGCTGAAAGAGCTTTTTCAACTGGAGTTGCAGTTTTTTCAGTTTCAGCTTTTGCAGCTTCTTTTTCAGCTGCTTGTTTCTTATCGAAACCAGCAGTATTTGACTCAGTTACAACTGTGCTCAATGCTGATACAGTTTCTGCTTGGGCATCTACATCGGCTTGGCTAGCATCTGCCTTAGCTAGAGTTGCTTTAGCTGTTGCCAATACTTCCTTAGCTGAGCTTACTACTGTAACATCTGCATATTTAGCAGTTGAAAGTTTAGACTCTAAAGTAGCAATACTTGCTTCAAGGATAGCCTTGTTTACTTTCTTAGCTTCTCCTACTTTCACTTCAGGTTTTGCTTCTACAGCTTTTTCTGTTTCTGGTTTTACAGTTTCAACTTTAGGCTCAGCCTTTTCCTTCTCCTTATTATCTTGACTAGGAGCAACTGCTGAAATAGTTGTTTCAGCTGATTGAACTTCCGTCGCTGATACCGCACCATTACCTAGGAACATCAATCCAGCCGCAATTGCTACTGATGCCGCTCCAAAGCTGTACTTACGAATACCGTAACGAATGTACTTCTCCGTTCGAAAATCTTGTTGTTGTTTGCCTTGCATGAGACTCACAACCTCCTTATAATTTTTAATTCTTTTTTGATATCTTGAACATAAAAAAATCTTCGGCATTTTTAAACATTTAACATGACAATGTTTTGTATGTCGAAAATTCGTACTTCAGATACATTCTAATGATATCACATCCATTCCTTACAAGCAAGCAACTCGACTTAAAACTTGCACTATAATAAATAAATTTTATCTTTCAAACTTATTTTCTTTTTTATTATAGTAAATATATTTTTATTTTTGGATATTTTTTGTTTATTCAGAAAGATCAAAGTAAATATTTACCAGCTTTTAACGAATGATAATACAATTATTTTTAGACAGCATTGGAAATTGCAAAAAACCAATGACTTTTACATCATTGGTTTTCTACTATATTCGTTTATCAGAAAGATTTTAATTAATCTTCTTTCTTCTTGCGAGCTACAAGACCAAATCCACTCAAGACCCCGAGAAGTCCAAGTGCTGCAAGGCTAGCATTGTCTTCTGTACCAGTATTTGGCAATTCTTTTTGACCTTCAACATATTTAGGTGTTGCTGGTTGTTTTGGTTGCTCAGGGCTTATTGGCTCTTGCGGAGAAACTGGTTGTACTGGTTGACTTGGCTCAACTGGTGTTGGAGTTGGCATCTCAATTTTTTGGAAGATATGTCTGATATTTCCATTTGAATCTGTCACAGTCTTGACATATTCATAACCTGGAATTGTTCCGGGCTCTTTAGAACCTGGTTCCGTTGATTTCAATGGATTACCTTTCTCATCTGTCCAAGTTGTTGTAGTTTGTTTACCTGGATTTGGTTGAGGAACAGGTGAAGGGGTTGGAGCTGGTGGTGTTACTTTTTCGTAGACATGTTCAACATCTCCGTTTGGAAGTGGTTTAGTTTCCACAAAGCGATAGCCTGGAATATCTTTCTTAGGTTGTTCGCCTTCTTCTGTTGGAGTATTTGGAATTGGATTTCCATCTTTATCCTTGAAGAATGTCTTCACTTTTTCGTAGATATGCTCAGTATCTCCATTTGGAAGTGGTTTAGTTTCTACGAAGCGGTAGCCTGGGATATCTTTCTTAGGTTGTTCGCCTTTTTCAGTTGGAACTTTTGGAATTTCATTTCCATCTTTATCCTTGAAGAATGTTTTCACTTGTTCATAGATATGACGAGTATTTCCATGCTCATCAGTGATTGTTTCTTTATATCTATATCCTGGAATATCTACCTTAGGTTGTTCTCCATCTTTACTTGGGAACCCTGGAATTTCTTTACCATTCTCATCTACGAAGTCTGTACCTGGACGAACTGTTGGAGTGTATTTAGCAGCAATTGTTTTTCCTGCTTTATCTTTTCTTACAACAGTTACACCTTCTCCAGTTCCTACGTAATCTTCTTCTGGAGTAAATGTTACTTTACCATCTTTATCGATAGTATAAGTTCCTTCTCCGTCAACAACCATCTTAGTTGAACCATCAGAGAATGTTGGTGGCACATCTAAATCTACGTCTCCTGTGAACTCTGGAGTTTCAGATTGAGGAGTATTCTTAGGTCCTTCTGAAGTTTTGTCTACAGTCGCTGTTACTGGTGTTACTGTTGGAGTGTATTTAGCCGTTACTTCTGTTCCGTTCTTATCTACACGTTGTACAGTTACTCCTGTAGCTGTTCCTAGGAATTCTGGTTCTGGTGTGAATGTTACTTCTCCAGTCTTAGGATCGATTGTGTATGTTCCTTCACCGTCAACTGTTACAGAATCAACCGGATCACCCGTCTTAGGATCAACTAGTTTAGCTGGAACATCCTTATTAATTTCAACAGTTTCTTCTTTACCATTGATTTCCGCTGATCCGCCTTCAAATACTGGTGTTCCTTTTTGAACTTGACCTTTAGGTCCTACTGATGTCTTATCTTCTCCAGTTGGCGTTACTGGCACTACTTTTGGAGTATACTTAGCTGTTACTGGCGTTCCATTCTTATCAACACGTTGAACTTCTACACCTTCTCCTTTTCCAGTAAATTGTGGTTCTGGTTGGAATTTCACTTTACCATCTTCGATTGTGTATGTTCCTTCTCCAGGAATTACTACTGCTTCATCAGTTGGTTCTCCTGTTTCTGGATTAATTAGTTTAGGTGCTTTTGTTTCATCAATCTCAACAGTTTTTGCTACACCATTAACTGTTACTGTTCCACCTTTGAATTCTGGTAATCCTGTTTGTGATTTACCTTGAATATCTTTAGATTTAGCTGGTGTTGCTGTCGGTATTACACCTTTCACTTTAGGAGTGTAGTTTGCTTGAACTGTTGTTCCGTTCGTATCTTGACGTTGAACAGTTACTCCTATTGCTTGACCAGTGAAGTCTTTATTTGGAGTGAATGTTACTTCTCCAGAGTTAGGATCAATTGTGTATGTTCCTTCTCCAGGAATTGTTACTGGTCCATCTGTTGGTTTTCCTGTTTCTGGATCGATTAATTTGGCAGGTACTGTTCCATCAATTGGAACTTCTTTATCTCCACCTTTAAATACTGGTGTTCCTGTTTGAGGTACACCTTGTACATCTTCTGATGTCACGTCTTCTCCTGTTGGTTTAACTGGAGTTACCGTTGGAGTGTATTTAGCTTTTACAGCTGTTCCGTTTGTATCTTCACGTTGAACTTCTACACCTGTAGCTGTTCCTGTGAATTGTGGTTCTGGTTGGAATTTCACTTTACCATCTTCGATTGTGTATGTTCCTTCTCCTTCAACTACAACTTTATCAGTTGGTTGCCCTGTTGTTGGATCAATTAGTTTTGGAGCTTTTGTTTCATCAATTGGAACAACTTTCTCTTCGTTGTTAACCGTTACTGTTCCACCTTTGAATTCTGGTAGTCCTGTTTGCGCTTTACCTTGAACATCTGTTGTTTTAGCTGGTGTTGCTGTTGGTTTAACAGGTTTAATGTTAGGTGTGTACGTAGTTCTTACTGGAGTTCCGTTCATATCTGCTGCTTGAATAGTTACCGGCGGAACTGGTCCTACATATGTTTTATCTTCTGGTGTGTATACTGCAATCGGATCTTTTCCTGGTTCTTTTACAAGTGTATACTTACCGATTACTTTAGTTGGATCTTTTGGATCTTTTACAACTACTTCATCAGTTGGTTTTCCATTTTCACCTACTAATGTAACTGAACCTGGATTAATCGGAACTGGATCTGATTTAATTGGGTTTCCAACTGGATCTTCTAAATCTGCAGTTCCACCTTTGAATGTAATAGGTTGTTTTTGAGTTGCACCTTGTACATCAGTTGATTCGGCTGGCTTAGCCGTTGGTTTAACCCCTACGATTACTGGAGTATATTCAGCTGTTGCTGGTGTATTATTTTTATCTACACGTTGAACTGTTACTGGTTGTACTGGTCCTACATAACTTTTATCTTTTGGTGTGAATGTCACTACCCCTGTAGTAGGATCTAAAGTATATTTACCAATTACATTTCCTTCTGGATCTTTCGCTGGAAGTTCATTTGAAGGAACAGGTTGTTTCGTTACTGGATCAAGTAATGTTGCTGGAGCATCGTAATTAATCGGCACCGTTGGATCACCTGGTACAAAATATGGTTTACCACTTTGTGTTTGACCTTGGACTCCTGTAGTGATGTTATCGAATCCTTCTGGCACTACTGGTTTAACAATCGGTGTGTATTTCGCAGTAGCTGGCGTACCATTTGTATCAACACGTTTTACTGTTACACCTTTAGCTACACCTGTGAATTGTTTTTCTGGTTGGAAGTGAACTGTTCCATCTGGATCTACTGTGTATGTTCCTTCTCCTGGTACTACTTTTTCAGTTGTACCATCTTCAAATGTTGCAGGTACTTTATCGTCTATTGGGAATTCATCGTCTCCTGGTGTAAATGTAACTCTACTTTGTTGAGGTTTACCTTGAAGGTTTGTAGTAGTTTTATCTTGTCCTTCTGGTACTACTGGAGTCACTGTTGGAGTGTAAGTTGTTTCAACTTTTGTTCCATTTTTGTCTGCCGCAGTTACTTTAGCTGGGTCTGGTGTTCCAGTGAAGTCTTTATTTGGTTGGAATGTGATTACTCCAGTTTCTGGATCTAGAGTATATGTACCTACCTCTTTTCCATCTTTAAGAGCTGGCATTGTTGTAACTTCATTACCATTTGGATCTACAAGTTTGATTGTTGACTTCTCAATTGGTGCTGATTTGTCACCTTCTTTAAACATTGTAGTTGCATCTTGAGTTTGTGGTTTACCTTGTTTTCCACTTGTCTCTTTTGGTTCTGCAGTTGGTTCTACTTCTTCTACTTCTGGAGTGTAGTCACCACTAGATGTAACTTCAACTTTATTTCCTTCTGAGTCAGTAGCTGTTACCGAAACTTTAACCTCTACTCCTTGCGCTTTACCTTTGAATGTTGGTTCTGGTGTAAACGTTACTACACCTGTAGCTGGATCGATGGCATATGTTCCTTCACCTTCTACTACAACTTTACCTTCTTCATTAGCACCTTCTAATGAGTACTTCGCTGTTGTCCAGTCTACATTTGTACCATCTGGAGTGTTAGTTCCTGTATTTAATTCAGAGAAACGTTCACTTCCTGGTTTAGAATTTTGAGCTTGTCCTTGTTTTCCTTTAGTTTCATCGCTTGATGGTTTAACACCATATACAGTTGGTGTATATGTAGTTGAAGATTCTACCACTACTGGGTTTCCATCATCACCAGTTAAGGTTACATTAGCTGAAACTGTTAAAGCTTTAGCCGTACCGATAAATCCTGGAGCTGGTGTGAAGTTCACTTTGCCTGTGTTTTCATCAATTTCATAAGTACCTTCACTAGTCGTTACAGAGCTTACTTTTTGACCTGATACTGGATCTACAAGTTTGTAGTCAGAAACTGATGCATCATTTGGTAAACCAGTCTTGAATCCTGTTTCCATTGAATCAGTTTGTTCTTGACCTTCTGCACCAGAAGACTTTTCAGGTTTAGAAACTACGATGTAGTAAGTTGTTTCTGCAACTGCATCTTCTGTAACTTCTCCTGAATCTGTTTTCCCTACTGTTGGAGTGGTTACAACACCGTTTGAGTCAACAGCTCTTACTGTTACTTTGTAACTTCCATACTCACCTAAAGTATAGGCCGCGATTTCTGGGTTTGCTAAGTTTTTCTCAGCTGCTGTTTTTAATGCTCCACGAGCTGTTTCTACAGCTTTTTCAGCTGCAAGAGCTTCATCACGAGCTGATTTCACTTTTGCTTCTACACCAGGTAATGCTGCTACCGCTTTATCTAATTCTGCTTTTAGTGAAGCTTGTTGTTCTTTTGCCGCATTTAATTTCTTCTCAGCTAAATCTCTCGCTGTTGGTGAAATTGTACGAAGATTTAAATCGTCTAATGCTTTTTGAGCATCTTCTACTATTCTATCTTGACGGTCTACTAATTCTTGAATTTTCGCTAATTCATTATTTGCTCCTCGAGCGTTCGCAATTGCTTCTGCTGCTGCTTTTGTTTTTTCTGCTGCAGTACGTTGTGCTTGAATAAATGCTTTTTCTTCTGCTTCTGCTAAGTTAAATTCTTTTTTCGCTCCACTTGGTGAAGTTACCGTTAATTTAGTTTTAATTGTTTCAGATTGTGCATCATCTGACTCATCGTCAATTTTATCTTCAAACGCTACATTCGCTTTAGGTGATTTCAATAAGTCTACAGAGTTTCCTTGTGTATCTGCGTAACTTGTTGATGTTCCCGCTGGTTTATCATTTTGGATAGATGCTACATCTGTACTTGATGCTTCACGATATGCTACGTATCCTTTGAATCCAGAATCTGTAGAAATCTTCCATCCTGCATTTGATTTTTCAGCAGTAACAGTCGAACCATCAGAAGCAGTCCATGTATTTGTTGCTGAATCGTAAGTCACAGTAACAGTAACTCCCTGTGCATTGGTTGTTTGCTCTTTTGGTAATGCAGTAACTGTACGTGTAACGTCACCTACTGCTGTTACTTCACCATTTTTACGGATTTCCGCAACTTTTTCTGTTAAAGTAGCTGCGTTTGAAGTCGCATTCCATGTACGAGTAAATTCATAAACGATGTAATCAATACTTCCGTCTGCTTTTGCATCTGTGTAAACACGACGTTCTGTTAATGTTGTAGTGCCATCTCCATTGTCTTTCAGTACATACGCATCTTCATTTGGAAGATTGTATTTACCTGTTGCACTATTGAAAGTAGCTGTATATTCTTTATTGTCTTTATCTTTTACTTTCACAACTTCACGTTGTAAATCTGCACGTACTTTGTCTGTAACTGCCTTAGCTGCAATGCTATCTATCCCAACGTATTGCGTAGAATCAGATGTTACAGGAAGATTGAATTTCGAAGATGTTGTTGTTGATGCATCTCCTAATTGATCTCCTTCTCTAACCGCAGTATTGGTAGTTCCTGCAGCTACTGTCCACTTACCATCTTTAACTACTAAGTTTGTAACTGTTCCATCTGGCATTGTAATTTCTACTTTGTTCGCACCATTAGAAACTGTTACAGGAACTTTTGTTGCATAAGCTTCCACGTTAGATACTGTAACTTTAGGAGCTACTGCAACCGTAATATTTTCGTGAGCTTCTTGCCCATTCATTGTCCAGTCTTGATTCTTAGAGTTTGTTGAGTTGTTGTAGTCTTTAGCATATGCTGCTACAGTGAAGATTCCAGCTTCCGTTGCTGTACCGTGAACTGAACCTGATTCTGGATTATAATCTAAACCAGGAACAACATCCTTAATAGGTGTGTCTTTTCCTGTATATACTCCATTTAATGTAGTGTGTGCCGTAACTGTTTGAGGATTTGTCATCGCTCTTACTTTACTTCCATCAATAGCTGTGAAGTCTGCTGTTTTAGCTGTCGATGATGGGGCTGCTTTAGAACCAGCTGTAAATGGAGTTCCATCAGTACGAGCATAGTTAGCACGAGTATCCTTATTCACACCATCGTTATCAACATATTTAATATTATGGTCCACTTCATCTCCAATTGTGACCATTGTAGATGTACCTTTAATTAATGGAGCTGTTGAGTCTTGCCATCCAATCCATCCAGCTGTTAAGTCACGGAAAGCAATATCTTGAGTTTGTCCATCTTTTTCAACTGTAACGATATAACGCATATCGTAAACACCATTTTGAATGTTCGCTGCTACGTACCCTTCTACAGTATCTGTTTTTTCATTGTATCCTGTACCAGGAACTAAGTTACTTAGTTGGATATTTTTAATTTTATATCCTGCTGCTTCCGCTTCTGGTGATAAACTGAAACGTTTTTTAGCATCAGTGATATACACATAGTGGTTTCCTTGTTCATAAGTATATCCGTAGATTTCTGTAGTTAAGTATTCGTAAGCTCCACCTGCTCCCCATACATTATTGTTGTTAGATTTACCAGTAGCACGAAGTTTTCCTTTCCATAGTTCTGCTTCACGCCCTACTTTTTGTGCTTCTGTTTTTGATAATGGAATATCTGTACGTCCACTTGTCCCAGCTTTACCATTGTTTGCTGCTGGCACATCTGTATTGTCTGATTGATATCCATGAACATATATTTTATAGTTGCTGTTACCGTCTAAAACTTTGTAAGATTTACCAGTAGCTCCATCAAATTCGCCATTTTCTTTTCGTAATGCTGTAGAAGCTGCTGTATATCCTTCGTTAGCTGAAAGAGCTACCGCGAACTTACCGTCACGATTGATTCCTGCGTTTTTCAATTCATTGTAGACTGCAAGGATTGATTCATTAAGACGTTCCAATTGTGCATCTACTTGCTCTTTTGTAACACTCTTATCAGCAAGAAGATCCTTAGTTTCAGCCAGAACTGCTTGGTTCTTAGCGACTGCTGCTGTAACTGCTGCCTTATTTTCTTCTTTGATATCAGCTTTAGTAAGTTCAGTTTCAGCCAATTTGTTCGTTACTTCAGCTTCTGATGATACTTGTGTCAAAACAGTCGTTGCAGCTGAAATCGCTTTTTCTGTTGGTGTAGCGTTCTTTTCTGCTTCTTCTTTTGCTGCCTTATCTTTATCAGCTTGTTCTTTTTCTAATCCTAATTTATTTGATTCAGTTACAGCTGTGCTCAAAGATGATACAGTTTCTGCCTGTGCATCTACATCTGCTTGGCTAGCATCTACCTTAGCAAGAGCTGCTTTAGCAGTTGCCAATACTTCCTTCGCTGAACTTACTACCGAAGCATCCGCATGTTTAGCAGTTGAAAGTTTAGATTCTAAAGTGGCAATTTTTGCTTCAAGAGAAGCTTTATTTACTTTTTTAGTTTCTTCTACTCTAACTTCAGGTTTTGCTTCTGCAGGCTTTTCAATCTCTGATTTTCCTTCAGTAGTACCCTGATCAGTTTTTTCAACCGGAGCTACTGCTACTGTAGTTTCTGCACCTTGCACCTCTGTCGCTGATACCGCGCCATTTCCAAGGAACATCAAACCAGCCGCAATCGCTACTGATGCTGCTCCAAAACTATACTTACGAATACCGTAACGAATGTACTTTTCCGTTCGGAAATCTTTCTGTTTATCCTTCATCTTTGAGAAATATCCTCCATAAAATAGTGTGTTTATTAGCGATATTAATAGGCAAGCTAATACACAAAAAGACCCCTTTATATTTTCCAAAATACTCAGAGGACTATCCTTTTAGATAGAACCAGCAAACACCATCAATATTCATAGTCATTCTACCATTTTTTTGTTCCTTTAGCAATAAATATGATAACAAATAAATAATTGTTCAAAATGTATACGACAGGGTAACTCCTTAATTATAAAACTAACATTTCAATTAATATTTTTCCCTATTTCATACAGATAAAGCCCCCCTTTGTAGCATTGTATAAAAAGAAAGCTTGTTTCTATATTTTATGTATTGTCATATTGTTTTTGTTTTTTAACAAAAATCAAAATACATTTTATAAACATTTATAGAAAAAATGATCACTATTACGAATAAAATAATAATCTTTCCCTTATTATTTGTATAAGATCTAGATATAAAATTCAATATATAAAAAAGAAAAAATGAATGAAGTAGATAGTCATTCATTACAAATCTATCTACATTTCATTCATTTTCTTTATTTATCAGATCTGAAGAACTGATTAGTCTTCTTTCTTCTTGCGAGCTACAAGACCAAATCCGCTCAATACTCCGAGAAGTCCAAGTGCTGCAAGGCTAGCATTGTCTTCTGTACCAGTATTTGGCAATTCGCGCTTAACTTCAGCTTCTTTCACTACCGTTGGTTGTACTGGTTGTGCTGGAGTAGCTGGTACTTGAGGTTTAGCTGGCTGTTCAGGCATTGCTGGAGTAGCTGGCTCTACCGGTTGTACTGGTTTTTGAGATTGGATCTTACGGTAAACATTATGAACATTACCATTAGCATCTGTTTCTGTACGAACTAACTCATAACCTTCTAATGGCTTACCTGGATGTGATCCGTTTTCGTCTGGAATAATCAATTCACCTTTTTCATCTACATAAGTTGTTAAAACTTTTTCTGTAATTGGTGTTGGATTATATGGACTTACTGGCGGAGTTGTAACTTTCTCATAAACGTGTTCGATGTCGCCGTTTGGAAGTTTCTTAGTCTCTACGAAGCGGTAGCCTGGGATATCTTTCTTAGGTTGTTCACCATCTTCTGTTGGATAGTTTGGAATTTCGTTTCCGTCTTTATCCTTATAACTTGTCTTAACTTTCTCATAAACGTGTTCGATGTCGCCATTTGGAAGTTTCTTAGTCTCTACGAAGCGGTAGCCTGGGATATCTTTCTTAGGTTGTTCGCCGTCTTCTGTTGGATAGTTTGGAATTTCGTTTCCGTCTTTATCCTTGAATGAAGTCTTAACTTTTTCATAGACGTGCTCTGTATCGCCGTTTGGAAGAGTCTTAGTTTCAACGAAGCGGTAACCTGGGATATCTTTCTTAGGAGTTGTACCTTCCTCAGTAGTTGTTCCTGGAATTACATTGCCATCTTTATCTTTATGAGTTGTTGTAACTTTTTCGTAGACGTATTTTGTATTTCCTTTTTCGTCAACTTCAGTTTTAACAACTTTGTATCCTGGAATTACTTCAGATGGTGTCTTTCCATCTTTAGATGGAATTAATTCAGTTTCTTTTCCATCTTTACCTACAACCACAAATTTAGTATCTGGACGAACTGTTGGAGTGTAGGTAGCTGTTACTGGTGTACCGTTCTTATCTACACGTTTAACTGTTACTCCTGTTGCTTTACCTACGAAGTTAGGTTCTGGAGTGAAGGTTACTTTACCGTTTTCATCGATTGTGTATGTTCCTTCGCCTGGTACTTTCTTCTCAGTTGTGCCATCGTCAAATGTTGGTTTAACAGTTTCATCGATTGGTACATTAGGGTTTCCTGGTTTGAATTCAGGTGTTCCTGTTTGTGGTTGCCCTTTAGGTCCTTCAGATTCTGCAGGTGTTCCTTCTGGAGTTACTGGAGTTACTGTTGGGGTGTATTTAGCTGTTACTGGTGTACCATTCTTATCTACACGTTTAACGGTTACTCCTGTACCTGTTCCTGTGAACGTCTTCTCTGGGGTGAAGGTTACTGTGCCATCTGGTGCTACTGTGTATGTTCCTTCACCTGGGATAACTTTTTCTTTTGATCCATCTTCGAAGGTTGCTGGTACTTCATCATCCATTGGTACGTCTGGATTACCTGGTGTGAAGGTTGGTTTGCCGTTTTGTTCTTTACCTTGGATGTCTGTTGTTTCAGCAGGGTCTGCAGTTGGAGTTACTGGAGTTACTGTTGGAGTGTATTTAGCTGTTACTGGTGTTCCATTCTTATCTACACGCTTAACTGTTACTCCTGTTCCTTTTCCTGTGAATGTCTTCTCTGGGGTGAAGGTTACTGTGCCATCTGGTGCTACTGTGTATGCTCCTTCACCTGGGATGACTTTTTCTTTTGATCCATCTTCGAAGGTTGCTGGTACTTCATCATCCATTGGTACGTCTGGGTTTCCTGGTGTGAAGGTTGGTTTACCGTTTTGTTCTTTACCTTGGATATCTGTTGTTTCAGCTGGATCTGCAGTTGGGGTTACTGGGGTTACGTTTGGTGTGTATTTAGCTGTTACTGGTGTACCATTCTTGTCTACACGCTTAACTGTTACGCCTGTTCCTTTTCCTGTGAATGTCTTCTCTGGGGTGAAGGTTACTGTGCCATCTGGTGCTACTGTGTATGTTCCTTCACCTGGGATAACTTTTTCTTTTGATCCATCTTCGAAGGTTGCTGGTACTTCATCATCCATTGGTACGTCTGGGTTTCCTGGTGTGAAGGTTGGTTTTCCGTTTTGTTCTTTACCTTGGATATCTGTTGTTTCAGCAGGGTCTGCAGTTGGAGTTACTGGAGTTACTGTTGGGGTGTATTTAGCTGTTACTGGTGTACCATTCTTATCTACACGCTTAACTGTTACGCCTGTTCCTTTACCTGTGAATGTCTTCTCAGGTACGAATGTTACTGTTCCATCTGGTGCAACTGTATATGTTCCCTCACCTGGGATGACTTTTTCTTTTGATCCATCTTCGAAGGTTGCTGGTACTTCATCATCCATTGGTACTTCATCAGCACCTGGTGTGAAGGTTGGTTTACCTGTTTGTGTTTTACCTTGAATATCTGTTGTTTCAGCTGGGTCTGCGGTTGGAGTTACTGGGGTTACGTTTGGTGTGTATTTAGCTGTTACTGGTGTTCCGTTCTTATCTACACGCTTAACGGTTACTCCTGTACCTTTACCTGTGAATGTCTTCTCAGGGACGAATGTTACTGTTCCATCTGGTGCAACTGTATATGTTCCCTCACCTGGGATGACTTTTTCTTTTGATCCATCTTCGAAGGTTGCTGGTACTTCATCATTCATTGGTACTTCATTAGCACCTGGTGTGAAGGTTGGTTTACCTGTTTGTGTTTTACCTTGAATATCTGTTGTTTCTTTTGGCTCAGCTGTTGGTGTAACTGGGGTTACTGTTGGGGTGTATGTTGTTTCTACCTTAGTTCCGTTAGTATCCTTCGCTACAACTTTCGCTGGATCTGGTGTACCTGTGAAGTCTTTGTTTGGTTGGAATGTAATTACTCCTGTTGTTGGATCAATTGTGTATGTTCCAACTTCCTTGCCATCTTTAAGAGCTGGCATTGTGGTTACTTCATTACCACTTGGGTCTACCAATTTAACAGTTGTCTTATCAATTGGGGCTACTTCGTCACCTTTTTTGAACATTGTCTCAGTTTCTTGAGTTTGTGGTTGACCTTGTTTTCCAGATGTTTCTTTTGGTTCTGCTGTTGGTGTAACTGGGGTTACTGTTGGGGTGTATGTTGTTTCTACTTTTGTTCCATTAGTATCCTTCGCTACAACCTTAGCTGGATCTGGTGTACCTGTGAAGTCTTTGTTTGGTTGGAATGTGATTACTCCTGTTGTTGGATCGATTGTGTATGTTCCAACTTCTTTTCCATCTTTTGTTGCTGGAAGAGTTGTTACTTCGTTACCACTTGGGTCTACCAATTTAACAGTTGTCTTATCAATTGGGGCTACTTCGTCACCTTTTTTGAACATTGTCTCAGTTTCTTGAGTTTGTGGTTGACCTTGTTTGCCAGATGTTTCTTTCGGTGTTGCCGTTGGAACTACTGGTGTTACCGTTGGTGTGTAAGTTGCTGTAGCAGGTGTTCCATTCTTATCCTTAACTTCAACAGTTGCTGGATCTGGAGTACCAACAAAGTCTTTGTTTGGTTTGAATGTTACAACACCTGTTAATGGATCGATTACGTATTTACCAACTTCTTTTCCATCTTTTGTTGCTGGAATTTCTGTTGACTCTACTGGTTGTCCATTTACTACGAATTTAGCTGGTTGCTCTGCTGTAATTGTGATTGGTGCTGTTTCATCACCTTGAGTAAATCTAGGAGTTCCTGTTTGTTCTTGTCCTTGTTTACCACTTGAAGTTACACCTTCTCCTGTTGGAGTTACTGGTGTTACTTTTGGAGTATAAGACCCTTTTGAAGTAACTGGAACTTTGTTTCCTTCTGAGTCAGTTGCTGTTACTGATACTTGTACATTAACACCTTTAGCTTTTCCTGTAAATGTTGGAAGTGGTTCAAATGTTACTACACCTGTTGTTGGATTGATTGAGTATGTTCCTTCTCCATCAACTACCACTTTACCTTCAGTATTAGCTCCTTCTAGAGAATATGCAGCTGTTGTCCAATCTACATTTGTTCCATCAGGTGTATTAGTTGTAGTGTTTAGTTCTTCAAAACGCTCTTTTCCAGAAATAGATGTCTGCGTTTGACCTTGTTTACCAGTCGTTTCATCATCAGCTGGGTCAATTCCATATACAGTTGGTGTATAGGTATTTGAAACTGGTACTGTTACTGGGTTACCTGACTCGTCATTAAATGTCACATCTGCTGCTACTGTGATAGGAGCTGCTGTACCTACAAATCCTTCTACTGGAGTGAAACTTACTTCACCTGTCGTTGGATCTACTGTATAAGTTCCTTGATCAGTTGTTACTGAAGAAACTTTATTTCCTGTTGTTGGATCTACTAGTTTGTAATCTGATACTGTAGTTCCTTCTTTTCCATCATTGAAGTTATCTACCATTGAGTCAGTTTGTTTCTGACCTTGAGCTCCTGATGATTTCTCTGGATCTGTTACTACGATGTAGTAAGTTGTTTCTGCTACTGCATCTTCTGTAACTTCACCAGCATCTGTTCCATCTACTGTTGGAGTTGTCACAACACCGTTTGAATCTACTGCTCTTGCTGTTACTTTGTAACGTCCTTTTTGAGATAATACATAAGCATTAGCTCTAGCCAAGTTTGCTTCAGCTGCTGCTTTAAGGGCTGCACGCGCAGTTTCTACTGCTCTTTCAGCTTCTAAAGCTGCAGTACGTGTTGACTCTACTTCAGTATTTTTTGTTGATAGATTTGTTTGAGCTGTTGCTAATTGCGCTTCAATAGATGCTTTAAATTCTTTAACATGCGTAAGTTTTCTCTCTGCTAATTCTTGAGCTGTTGGAGAAATTGTACGTAATTTCAAGTTGTCTAATGCTGATTGAGCATCTTCTACCGTTCTTGTTGAACGATCTAATAGTTCTTGAAGACGTGCTAATTCATTTTGTGATTCTTGTTGTTCTTTTACAGCTGTTGCTGCCGCTTGAGTTTTAGCTGCTGCTGTACGTTGCGCTTGAATATAAGCCGTTTCTTCTGCTTGAGCTCCATCAAAAGTAGTTACTGTGCCATCTGGTGCAGTTGCTGTTACTTTTGTCTTAATAGTATCAGAATCTGTTGCTGATGTTTTATCATCGATTGTATCCGCGAATGCTACATTTGCTTTAGTTGACTTGATTAAGTCTACTGATGTACCTTTTGCTTCTGAATAACTTGTTGAAGTTCCTGTTGGTTTAGCATTTTGAATTGATGCTACGTCTGTTGAGCTTGCTTCACGGTATGCTACATACCCTTTAAATCCTGATGCTGTTTCAATTTCCCAACCAGCATTTGATTGTTTAGCTGTTACTGCTGTACCGTCAGAAGATGTCCATTGGTTTGTTACTGAGTCATAGCTTACTGTAACTACCATTCCTTGTTCTGAAGATGTATTATCCTTTTTAACTAGAGTCTCTGTACGTGTAACATTACCTACTGCTGTTACCTCACCATTTTTACGGATTTCAGCAATTTTGTCTGCTAGTGTTGACGCTGAAGATGTTGCATTCCATGTACGTTCAAATTCATAAACAACGAACTTAACATCACCATTTGCTTGCGCATCTGTATATACACGACGTTCAATAAGAGTTGATGTACCATTACCATTGTCTCTTAACTCATAAGCTTTTTCAGTCGGTAATGAATATTTACCTGTTGCACGGTTAAATTCCGCTCTATATGTAGTACCTGCTGCATCAGTTACCATGGCAAATTCACGCTGGATGTTTGCTTTCACCTTATCAGTTGTGACTTTTGATACAATACTATCCACACCAACGTATTTTGTAGATTCTGGTGTTACAGTTAAGTTAAGAGTTGAATCTCCTGTTGTAGATGCAGCTCCTAATACCGTACCTTCTTGTACAGCTGTGTTTGTAGTACCTGCTGCAACTGTCCAGTTACCATCTTTAACTACAAGTTTTGTAACAGTTCCATCTGGCATTGTAATTTCAGCTTTGTTAGCACCTTTTGAAATTGACACAGGTACAGTTGTTGCATAGGCTTCAACATTCTTAACAGTAATCTTAGGCGCTACTGCAATTGTAATATTTTCATGAGCTTCTTGACCATACATATTCCAATCCTGATTTTTCGCATTGGTTGTATTGTTATAGTCTTTGGCATAAACAGATGCTGTGAAAATCCCAGCTTCACTTGCTGTTCCTGTAATATCTCCTGTTTTTGGATTATAACTTAATCCTGGTACAACATCATTTATTGAAGTTGTACTTCCCGTATAATTCCCGTTTATGGCTGTGTGGGCTGTGACCGTTTGTGGTCCGTTCTCAGTATTTACTTTAGAACCATCAACTGCAGTAAAGGTTGCTCCGTTCGTGCCTCCAGTAGCAGTTTTTGAACCGGCAACAACTTTTTCTCCATTACTTCTGTATACATAACCAGCTCTTTCATCACGAGTCATTCCATCATTATCAACATATTTAATATTATGATTAACTTGGTCGCCTATTGTTACTAATTTTGATTTTCCTTGAATAAGTGGTGCAGATGAATCTTGCCATCCAATCCATCCAGCTGTTAAGTCTCTGAAAGTAACTTGCTGAGTAGCTCCACCTTTCTCTACAGTTACAATATAGCGCATGTCATATACACCGTTTTGAAGAGTAGATGCTATATATCCTTCTACAGTATCTGTAGTTGCGTTATAACCTAATCCTGGCGGTAAGTTACTCGCTTGAATGTTTGCAATTGTGTATCCTGCAGCAGTTGCCTCTGGTGATAAACTAAAACGTTTTTTTACATCTGTAAGATATACATAGTGATTTCCTTGTTCATAAGTATAACCATAGATTTCTGTAGCTAGATACTCATAAGCACCTCCTGCACCCCATACATTATTGTTGTTAGGTTTACCAGTAGCACGAAGTTTCCCTTTCCATAGTTCTGCTTCACGTCCCACTTTTTGAGCTTCTGTTTTAGATAATGGAATATCTGTACGTCCACTTGTCCCGGCTTGTCCACTATTAACCGCAGGGACATCAGTGTTTTCAGATTGGTATCCATGAACATAAATTTTGTAGTTAGCGTTACCATCTAGTACTTTGTAAGATTTACCTGTAGAACCAAGAAATTCACCATTTTCTTTTCTCAACTCTTTAGATGCAGCTGTATACCCTTCATTAGCTGAACGTAAGTGCGAGCCTTGGACTAGTTCTTTACCGTTACGTTCATCTTTTGAACCTGTGTTTTCGATAGCGTTTGAGTCAGATTTTTTCTCTGTGTTCTCAGCTTTTTTCCCTACAGTTTCTTTAGCATTTGTAGTGTCAACTGCTGGTGTTTCTTTTTTCTCAGCTGGTTTGTTTTGTAGTTTTGAGTTTACAGTTGTTACAAGTTTGTTGTAAGCAGCTTTCAATTCCTCTTGACTTGTAGCACTTGAAAGAGCTGCCTTAGCTGACTCCAAGTCAGCACTCAAAAGAGCCAAACTTTCGTCCGTCTTGTTTGCATATTTTCCAGCAGCGAGTTTCCCAGCTACTTCATTCACATAAGACTCAAGTTGAGACTTGTCTAGTTTAGGCGCAGCTTCTTCTTTTGTAACTTCTTCAGCAGATTTTGGTGCGTCTTCCTTTTTAGATTCTTCTACTTTAGGAGTCGCTACTTCAGGCTTAGTTTCCTCTACTTTTACTTCCTTCGCAGTTTCTACTTTAGCCGTTGCTCCATTCTCTTCAGCATTAGGTGATACTACTGCCACACCAGGAACATTTCCATTAACTGCTGTTTCTGAGGCCGATACTGCACCATTTCCAAGGAACATCAATCCAGCCGCAATCGCTACTGAGGCTGCTCCAAAACTATATTTACGAATCCCATAACGGATGTATTTTTCTACTCTAAAATCTTGTTGTTGCTTGCCTTTCATCGAGACTAACAACCTCCTTTTATTTTTATCATGTTAATTCGTAAACTAAACCATAAAAATTCCTCTTTCAAAACTCAAAAGAGGAAAATTTATCATCCACAATTAACATGCATAATTATAATATCACGTTTTAAAACATTTTGCAATTTTTTTGTTTTGAAATATAAAATTTCTTTTAAACTTTCGCTTTTTATTTTATGTTTTTTAGTTTTTACAGTTAGATTTTTTTTTTTGCGAATTTTATTCTATTATATGAATAGTTTCATTCGTATTTTAAAATTATAATTTTTTTAAGTATTATTTACAATTTTAACTCATTTAAAATTTAATTATAAAAACCGTATTTTTATGATTTATGCAAGTGAATAAACTGCTCTTATAGAGGTTTATACCTCATCTATATTGGTATTTATAAAATCTTCCTGTTTCTATATACTAAAGATGCTGATTTATCGAAACAGTTTATTATTCGGTTTTTGGCTTTTCCTCAAAAATTTTCAATTAAACAATGCCATGCCACTCTCTAAAATTTTTAGCTATTTTTCTAATTAGACAAAAAACTGTCTATATAAAAAAAGGAAGGACGAAATGTGTCCTTTCTCAATCTTAGCTGACTTCAACCCACTAAAGTTGACAAACATACTAAGATTAGTAGTGAAGAAATCCCCTATAGATATTATAGAGTCCAAAAAACGAGCACTTTCGTACTCGTTCTCAGATATAAACTACTGATTAAAGTGAGTTTACGTCAACTTTGATACCAACACCTTGAGTAGTTGTGATCGTCAAGTTTGTTACGTAAGTTCCTTTAGCTGTAGCTGGTTTTGCTTTTTGGATTGTTTCGTTGAAAGCTTTGAAGTTTTCAACCAATTTTTCAGCTTCAAATGATACTTTACCGATGATTGCTTGAACGTTACCTGCACGGTCAGCACGGTAAGTGATTTTACCACCTTTAGACTCTTCAACTGCTTTAGCAACATCCATTGTTACAGTACCAGTTTTAGGGTTTGGCATCAAGTTACGTGGTCCAAGGACACGTCCAAGACGTCCAACAAGAGCCATCATGTCAGGTGTAGCGATAACTACGTCGAAGTCCAACCAACCGTCGTTGATTTTAGCAACAAGGTCATCTTCACCAACAAAGTCTGCACCAGCAGCTTTTGCTTCTTCAGCTTTTGCACCACGTGCGAAAACAAGAACGCGTGAAGTTTTACCAGTACCGTTTGGCAATACCATTGCTCCACGGATTTGTTGGTCAGCTTTTTTAACGTCGATGTTCAAGTTGTAAGCAACTTCTACAGTTGCGTCAAATTTTGCAAAGTTAGTTTCTTTTGCAAGTGCTACAGCTTCTTCTACGCTGTATGCTTTTGTGCTGTCAATTTTCTCAAGAGCAGCACGAAGTTGTTTGCTTTTTTTAGCCATTTTCTATTCTCCTTGTAAGTGGTTCAATCGATTTTCATCTCCCACGTCACTCCTCGAAATGATGAAGTCTTGCGGGTTTTCAGTCTATTAACTTTCTTTTCCTACTTCGTTAAGCTCCCTTGATATACTCAAGTACAAGCATCAGTCACTTGCCTAGTATGAAAAGCAACTAATAGACTGCTGTGAGATTTTCTACTGTGTTATTGATTAGTCAACAACAGTGAATCCCATAGAACGAGCAGTACCTTCGATCATACGCATTGCAGACTCAATGTTTGCTGCGTTCAAATCTGGCATCTTAGTTTCTGCAATTTCTTGTACTTGTGCACGAGTAACTGTAGCAACTTTAGTTTTGTTAGGTGTACCTGATCCTTTTTCAACACCTGCAGCTTTTTTCAAAAGAACAGCAGCTGGTGGTGTTTTAGTGATGAAAGTAAATGATTTATCTTCGTAAACTGAGATAACAACTGGAATAATCATACCAGCTTGGTCAGCTGTACGAGCGTTGAACTCTTTTGTGAATCCCATGATGTTGATACCAGCTTGACCAAGAGCAGGTCCAACTGGTGGAGCTGGTGTAGCTTTACCAGCAGGGATTTGCAATTTTACAAGTTTTTCGACTTTTTTAGCCATTTTTAAATCCTCCTTTGTGGTTTTGGCGGTAATTAAAGATTTTTACCTCCCACAAGTATGCTTTACACATACCTATCTATTATACACTATTTATCTAGAATTGCAAGAGAAAAGTTTATTTTTTATACTCAATGAAAATCAAAGAGCAAACTAGGAAGCTAGCCGTAAGCTGCTCAAAGTACAGCTTTGAGGTTGCAGATAAAACTGACGAAGTCAGCTCAAAACACTGTTTTGAGGTTGTAGATGGAACTGACGTTGTCAGTATCCTACACATACGGTAAGGCGACGCTGACGTGGTTTGAAGAGATTTTCGAAGAGTATTAATCGACGTAATCTCCACCTTCAAATCCATAGTATTCTTCCAAACTGAGACCACTCTCAGCAATTTCTTTTGCTTCTTTTCCGACATAACGAAGGTGCCATTCTTCAGCCATATAGCCGGTTTCTTTTTCCTTACCTTTGAGATAACGGACAACAAAGCCATAATCAGCCGCATGGTCCAAAAGCCACTGGGCTGCTTTCCCTTCAGTCACCAATTCTCCATTTGTGCTGATCACATCAAAGGCCAAGCCTGTCTGGTGTTCGCTATAGCCAGGTCGGGCAGAGTAACGGTCAGCTGCTGCCTTCCCATCTTGGTTGACATAATCTTGATAGAGCTTGGTCTGAGTCTCATAACTTCTAAAGCCACTGTAATGATCACTAATCGGGAATCCTGCCTCTTGCATCGCTTTGATGAGTTTGAGCAACTCAGCCTTGGCTGTTGGATTTTCCCCTGGATTGTAGTCTTTTGACAATGGATAGTGTTTATTGGCTACGATGATTTCATCGTATTTCCCTTGGATGCTGTAGTAGTCTCCTTTATTGACCACTTCTGCTTTTTTCTGGGCAGCACCTTGAGACTTACTTCCGACTGTTCCATCAGATTTAGCTGTTTGCTCTGTCTTAGCTGAGCCATCTTCATTTTTTGCTTTTTCTTGTGAACAAGCTGCTAGACTCAAGGCTAGCAAGGCTGTCAAGACAAGGTATCTTTTTTTCATTTCTACTCCTTTATTTCTAATAATTTATCTACTTCTGACGATAAACATTCGACTAATCTTTTAATCTCATCCGGTTTTACTTGGCAGGTTTCTGCTGTCATTTCTTCAAAGGGAACCCACCAGACTGGACCACGTCCCTTGAGACCGTGACCATTCATATCACCTCTTCGTCTAGGGAACAGATGCCAATGAAGATGGGCATCGCCATTTCCTAGCAGTTCGATATTCATTTTCTCAGCAGCAAAGGCCTTAGCAACCGCCTCTTGGACCACACTCATTTCCTCTAGAAAACGGAGTTTCGTTTCCTTCTCTAAATGATGCAATTCGGTAACGTGTTCCTTGGCTAGAAAGAGACTATAGCCTGCAAAATACTGGTGGTCTCCAATCACAAGATAGCCTGTTTCCAACTCTTTGACAAAATAGGGATTTTCTCCCTTCTTGATGAGTTCAATTCTCTGGCAAATCAAACACATATTAGTCTACCAATTCGCTCTTAAGATAAGCATCAACCATACGCTCTGTTGCGACCACCGAGTCAATATGAGTACGCTCATAAGAATGGCTAGACTCGATACCAGCACCGAGAAGGGCATGTTTGACTTCTGCACCTGCAGACATAGCCGCTGAAGCGTCTGAACCATAAAATGGATAGATATCCAGCTTAAATGGAATATCTTGTTTTTTCGCCAAAGCCACCAAGTGTTGCCGGAAGTCATAGTGATAAGGTCCAGAAGCATCCTTGACACAGATAGACACTGTATATTCGTCTGTTTGCTGGTCATCTCCCATAGCTCCCATATCCACAGCCAGATATTCTACTACCTGAGCAGGAATATTAGAGTTAGCACCGTGTCCCACTTCTTCAAAGACTGAAAAAGCAAAATGGGTTGTTACTGGCAATTCAATCTTCTCTTCTTTATAAATACGAAGGAGATTGAGCAAAATTGCTGCACTGACCTTATCGTCCAAATGACGAGACTTGATAAAACCTGTCTCTGTCACGACAGTTCGTGGGTCAAAACTGATAAAATCACCAACCTCAATCCCCAAGGCACGAGTTTCTTTTTCATTTGTTACTTTGACGTCCAAACGCACTTCCATATTGTCTTGCGTGCGTTCTGCAGTTCCTGCATCCTTGTAGACATGGCAAGAGGTCTGGTGGATAAGGATGGTTCCTGATACCTTTTGACCTGTGCTAGCTACATGAACGGTACAGTTTTCTCCTTCAATCATGTTCCAAGGGAAACCACCGATACGGTCCATTTTGAGACGGCCATCTGGTTTAACAGCACGGACAATGGCACCCAGCGTATCCACATGGGCAGTCACATAGCGATGCTCTTCATCACTTTGACCTTTGATGGTCACATTGACACCGCCCTTGGCTGTACGAACCGGCTGGTAACCAAAACCTTCTAGAGTCTTGACTAAATAGTCCGAAATCTCTCGAGTGAAGCCCGTTGGCGACGCAATGGCTGTCAGTTCTTTGATATATTCTACTGTTTGATTCATTTCTTCACCTCTTTTGCTACCTATTATAACACATTTATCATCGGATAAAAAAAGAAAATCACTCCTGTAGACTTAGCTACAAAAGTGATTTTATACTCAATGAAAATCAAAGAGCAAACTAGGAAACTAGCCGCAGGCTGTACTTGAGTACGACAAGGCGACGTTGACGCGGTTTGAATTTGATTTTCGAAGAGTATTAGCGATTATTCCATTTCAAAAACATCGCTTTCTTGCTTGTTTGGTAGAACCAATGAGAGCAAGATTCCGACAACTGCTGGCACCAACCATGGAAGAGATGCCTTTGCAAAAGGAAGAGCGTTGACAAGATTTGCAAGAAACTCAACCTTAAATGAGCTTCCTAATACGCTTGCAATGGCAATAGCTGTAACAACAGCAATTGTCAACTGCATACCTGGTTTTGAAAGGGCAACAAATTTGTTGACAATGACAATCATAACGATGGCAATCGTGATTGGGTACAAGATAACCAATACTGGAATGGAGTACTTGATAATCGCATCAAGACCCAAATTGGCAATGGCAAATCCAATCAAGGTAAAGGCTGTCGCATAAACCTTGTAGCTGATTTGTGGGAAGCGTTCATTAAAGAACTCAGCTGTAGACACAATCAAACCAACTGTTGTTGTGAAGCAGGTTACGGTAACCATAGCTGCAAGGAAGAGTTGAGCTGTTGAGCCAAAGATTTCTTGAGTCGCTTGTGACAAGATGTAAACACCTGGTGTTCCACCCTTCATCGCTTCAGCTGGTACTGGGAAATGATTTCCAAGGAAACCTAAACCGATATAAAGGGCGCTGAAGGCAAGGGCAACAACGATACCAACAACCCAAATGGTTGAAATGTATTCTTTCTTACTTGAGAAACCAAGTTGTTTCAAGGTTTGAACCGCAATTACACTGAAAGCAACTGAGGCAAGGGCGTCCAAGGTATTGTAACCTTCTAGGAAACCTGTACCAAAGGCAGAAGCTTGATAAGCAGCTGAAGCAGCTTGAGGACTTGTTCCACCGTATTTGATAGCTCCTAGGACAACCAAGATAACAATCAAAATCGCAAAGACTGGCGTTAAAATACGGCCGATACGGTCTAAAATTTTTGATGGATTGAGCGATATCAAATAGGCTGCTGCAAAATACAGAACTGTAAAGACAATCAAACCAAGACCTTTATTTGCATCCGACAAAAGGGGGCTAATCCCGACTTCATAAGCTGTTGTAGCTGTACGTGGGATAGCAAAGAATGGACCGATTGACAAGTAAAGAACTGAGAGGTAAAGAGTCGCAAACCAAGGCGCTATCTTTGTTGAAATCTCGTAAATATATCCTTTAGGATTTAGCGTTCCAATAATAAGAGTCAAGACGGCGATACCGACACCTGAAAAGACAAAACCTGCGATGGCAGGAAGAAAATGTTCTCCAGATAGAGCACCTAGAGAAGGCGGAAAAATCAAGTTCCCCGCACCAAAAAATATTCCAAACAGGAGTAAACCTGTTAAGGCACCTTTTTTAGCCATGAAAATCTCCTTCATATTTATAAAATACTGACCTAGTATATCATGAATAGGAGTATGAAAAAAGCTTCACGAAGTAAATATTGAATGTTTTCAAGATTCTTAAAAATAAGAATTATCTAAAAATAAAATCCTCCTACCAAGATCACACTAAGTAGGAGAAAATTCTACTGTTTACAGTTCTTCAAAAGCCATCATTCCACCTTGGACATTGATAACCTCATAACCTTGTTCTGATAAGAATTGGCAAGCACGCGCCGATCTCATTCCAGATTTACAAATAACATAATGTAACTGATCCTTGTCCAATTGATCATAAGTATCAGCTAATTGACTCAGAGGTAGATTCTGAGCACCTTCTAAATGAAGAGCTTCAAACTCCTCCACTTCTCTCACGTCCACTAGAGAAAGTTGGTCATTTTGGTAAAGCTGGTAAAATGCGTCAAAGGTTATTTCTTTCATTCTTTTTCTCCTAAAATAGTTTTAATTCTTTTTTTCAAATCCGGCACCACTTCTGACTCAAACCAAGGATTTTTGGCCATCCAGATTTGATTTCGCGGCGAGGGGTGAACTAGTGGAAAATAGGTTGGCAAGTAGTTCTGGTAATGTTTTACCCGTTCTGTTACCTTGCCACTGATTTTCTCCTGCAAATAGTAGGCCTGGGCATATTGCCCAATTAAGAGGGTCAATTGAATATCTGGTAATTCTTGCAAGAGCTGAGGATGCCATTTTTCTGCAAAACCAGTTCTCGGTGGCAGGTCACCTGACTTGCCATGCCCTGGAAAGTAGAAATCCATAGGCAAAACAGCAAAATATCCTGAATTGTAAAAGGTATCTTCATCCACACCTAGCCAGTCTCTCAGGCGGTCACCACTCTTATCTTTCCAGTAAAGGCCTGCTTCTTGGGTTTTAAGTCCAGGTGCCTGACCGATGATATTGATGCGAGCAGTCTTTGGCGCTGCAAAGAGAGGCTCAATACCACGCTCTGTATAGCTGGCATTCTGTGGATCTAACATAATAGCCTGCTTGATTCTTTCAATTTGAGACATCTACTTTCCCTCCAAAAAGAAGTCTAAGCATACAATCTCAGACTTCTATCGTTTTATTTGATCAATTCATAAATAGCTTCGGCATAGATTGCTGCTGCTCGGAAGAGATCATCCAAGGCAATAAATTCATTGGCTTGGTGCATGGTGTCAATTGAGTCTGGGAACATGGCACCATAGGCAACACCTCGTTCGAGCAAGCGACCAAAGGTTCCACCACCGATGACTTGCTCGTGACCTTTAAGTCCAGTTTGTTTTTCATAGACATTCAACAAGGTTTGGACAAGTGGATCTTCCATTGGCACATAGTGAGGCGTATGACCATGTTCAGAAAGGCTAACAGAAGCAACCGGCAAGTTTTCAAGGATTGACTTGATTTGTTCTGGACTTGTTCCTTTTGGATAGCGGATATTAAGGGCAATGGTATTATCAGCACTTGTTTCATCGAAGCGGAAGACGCCTGCATTCATAGAAAGGGCACCCATCTTTTCATCCACATGGGCAATCTGGAGATTTTCCCCCTCGTGGTCGTTCAAGAGAATCTTACCAGCGATGTCAAGGTAGTCTTTGGCTGGGCCAGCAAAGTCAAACTGGCTGAGGAAAAGAGCTAGGTAAGTCGCACCATTGACACCTGAAGCAGGCATAGCACCGTGGGCTGATTTACCAATGATGGTAACCTTGTACTGACCGTTTTCTTCTTGGAGTTCTCCTCTAAGTTTGTGTTCTGCAACAAAGGCATCTAGTTTAGCTTGCAAGTCAGCCAAATCACCTGAAACGACTGCTGTTGCTGATTCTGGTACCATATTTTCACGTAAACCACCTGTAAAGCTGTGAAGACGGGCACCACCTGCATTTTCACCTGCAAAATGTAGGTATTCTGTAATATTTCCTTTTTCACCGTTGATGATAGGGAATTCAGCATCAGGAGAGAAACCCAAGTCTGGTTTGGCAAGTCCTACGTGCTCAAAGTAGTAGTCCATGTCTGCCCAGCCTGATTCTTCATCAGTTCCGACGATGAAGCGAACTTTCTTAGAAGTTGGAAGGCCCAATTCTTTGATGATTTTCAAACCATAGTAACAAGCTGTTGTAGGACCCTTGTCGTCCGAAGCCCCACGCGCATAAAGGCGACCGTCTTTGATCGTTGGTGTGTAAGGGTCTGTGTCCCAACCGCTACCAGCTGGAACCACATCCATATGGGCAAAGATTCCGAGAACTTCTTCTCCTTCACCAAACTCAAAATGTCCTGCATAGTTATCAACATTTTTAGTTGGGTAGCCATCACGGTCTGCGATTTCAAGGAATTTCTCCAAAGCTTTTACTGGACCAGGTCCAAATGGATGTTCAGCATCAACCTTGCTGTCATCACGTTCTGAGTTGATTTCCAAAAGGCTAAACAAATCAGCCAAGAGGTCTTCTTTACGTTTTTCTACTTCTGCTGTAAAATCAATTGCTGTCATATTATCTTCCTTCTATCTTTTCTCGATGATTTCATCTACTGGCAAGCGGTAGCTTGGTTCCAATTTCTCGTCTGTGTAACCTACCGTAATCAAGAGTTCTGGGCGGAAACGGTCTTCAATGTCCAAAACTTCGTTGACTTTTGATTTATCAAATCCAAGAATAAGATTTGATCCGATTCCTTGGTCTGTAAGAGCGAGAATCAAGTTCATAGCAACCAAACCTGCATTGAGGGCTAGGTAGTCGCTGACTTGTTGTTCATTGTAGCGCGCAAATTCAGCTGGCAAATTTTTCATGAAGTATTGAAGTTGTTCTTCTGAGAAATTGTTAGCACCACCAACTCGGGCAATCTTACGAGCACGTTTGGCTAAGTCCGTATCTGTAAAGAGGGCAATGGTTACAGGTGCTGATGATACCTGTTCAAAGTTAGAACCGTAAGCCAACTTTGCCAATTCAGCATTTTTCTCACGAACAACCACAAATTTCCAAGGCTGGCTGTTGTGGGCACTTGGTGCCAAGGTTGCAATTTCGATAGCCGTTCGCACATCTTTTGGATCAACTGGCTTATCAGTGAAATGCTTAGTCGCATGACGTTTTTTATTTAATTCAAGAAATTTCATAATCGATTTCCTTTTCTAATTCTACTGCTTCCATTCTACCATAATTTGAAAGAGCTTGCAGGGATTTTTCATGATTAAGATTTTTTATTACAGTCATAAAAAATATATATTGGTTCATGGGGAAAGTTTCTGATAAACTAGCAGATGACTTTACATTTGATTGGAGACATTATGAAAAAATTTAGCCTATTACTAGCCATCCTACCATTTTTAGTTGCCTGTGGAAATCAAACTACACCTAAAGAGACTAGCGCCCAAAAGACAATCGTCGTTGCTACAGCTGGCGATGTGCCACCATTTGACTACGAAGACAAGGGCAACCTGACAGGCTTCGACATCGAAGTTTTAAAAGCAGTGGATGAAAAACTCAGCGGTTACGAGATTCAATTCCAAAGAACTGCCTGGGAGAGTATCTTCCCAGGACTTGATTCTGGCCACTATCAGGCTGCGGCCAATAACTTGAGTTACACAAAAGAGCGCGCTGAAAAATACCTCTATTCGCTTCCCATTTCAAATAATCCCCTCGTCCTTGTCAGCAACAAGAAAAATCCTTTGACTTCTCTTGACCAAATCGCTGGAAAAACAACGCAAGAAGATACCGGAACTTCAAACGCTCAATTCATCAATAACTGGAATCAAAAACACACTGATAATCCTGCTACTATCGATTTTTCTGGTGAAGATATCGGCAAACGAATCCTAGACCTTGCTAACGGAGAGTTTGATTTCCTAGTCTTTGACAAGGTATCCGTTCAAAAGATTATCAAGGACCGTGGCTTAGACCTTTCTGTGGTTGACTTGCCTTCTGCCGATAGCCCCAGCAACTATATCATTTTCTCAAGCGACCAGAAAGAGTTTAAAGAACAATTTGATAAAACACTCAAAGAACTCTACCAAGACGGAACACTCGAAAAACTCAGCAATACCTATCTAGGTGGTTCTTATCTCCCAGATAAATCTCAGTTACAGTAAAATATACTAAAAGCGATTGGCCCAGCCAATCGCTTTTTTAGTTTACATTGGTTATTTTAGAAAACTCTTACAAAAAATCAAAAAAATTCTTCACATCTTCTACATACCCATGCTTTTCTATTAAACTTGCTAATAATTCCAGATTGTGCCCCTGATAGTTATCGTCACGACGCAGCTCTTCATACATTTCGATAAAGGGAAGCCCCTTGGACTTGGCCAATTCTAACTCCGCTTCATAATCATAAGCGACTTTACGAAATTGGATATTTACCAATTCCCCATCTTCAATCTCTATCACGGCATACTGGGCACGGTGATTTTTTAACTTTTCCCAATTAAAATAGGGCATACCAATCGAACCTGGATTGATAATTTGTTGCCCTTGACTGCCATAACGAAGCAATTGCTTGTGAACATGACCATAGACTGCCACGTCGGTTTCCGCATCTAGGAGTTGGTCAAATTTCTCTGTATCATTCTCAACTAGCAAGTCACCACCATAGTTCTTATTTGGCAAATTATGAGAAAGAGAAAAGCGCAGCCCCTCAACTTCTTTCTTTTCTAGCAAAGGTAAGCTTCGTAACCAGACAATCGTTGCAGGATCCATTCGCTCCATCAAAAACTGAGTCATTCGCATTGACTGGATTTCTTGTGGATCTCCCAAACCGTATTCACCATCCAAGGCCTCAAGGACACAATCATCCCAATTGCCTCGAACACTGGCTGTGATAGGAAGGTCCTTTAGCAGGGCGACCAAATCATTTGCACCTGGACCGGGAAGAAAAATATCTCCCAGAAGCCAGTATTCACTGACTCCTTGATTTTTAGCATCTGCAATCACTGCTTCTAGGGCAGTTGTATTGCCATGAATATCTGATAAAATTGCGATTTTATGTTTCATTGTGGTTTCCTTCCGTTTGGTATTCTACTCTTTCTTCCGCCACTTGAGCCAATTCCACTTCTTCCTGCGGGTTCAACTTCCTCTGCACAGCCTCTGCAACCGCTCTAGGCACACCGACTTCGATAATCTCATCCACACTGGCTTCCTTGATTTTAGTTAGAGACTTGAAATACTTCATAAGATTTTGCTTGCGTTTAGGTCCCAGACCGTCAATTCCATCCAGTTGTGATGAAAAGGAATTTTTGGAGCGCAGTTGGCGATGGAAAGTAATGGCAAAGCGATGCACCTCATCCTGAATGCGCTGGAGGAGGAAAAATTCCTGAGAATTACGAGATAACTCCACCACTTCCAACGGATCTCCGAAGAGTAATTCATGGGTTTGGTGCTTGTCATTTTTTTGCAAACCTGCAATGGGAATATCCAAACCCAGTTCCTCTTGGATGACTTGCTTAGCGATATTGACTTGACCTTGTCCCCCATCAATGACAATCAAATCTGGAGGAGTCAAACCGTCACGCTGTACTCGACCATAGCGCCTGCTAATGACTTCTCTCATACTGGCATAATCGTCTGGCCCGACTACGGTCTTGATTTTATACTTACGATAATCTTTTTTACTTGGTTTGCCGTTGACAAAGACAACCATGGCTGAAACAGGACTGGTTCCCATGATATTAGAATTATCAAAGGACTCAATGCGAACTGGAGTCGGAATTTGGAGCAAACAACCTAGATTTTCAATAGCTCCTTGTGTCTTTTCGACAGATTTTTCTAACAGATTGAACTTCTGCTCTAGACTGACTCTAGCATTCTTTATAGCCAAATTGACCAGCTGCTTTTTCTCTCCACGTTGGGGCTTGACAATCTTGGTATTCACCAAGGCCTTGACTGCTTCTTCGTCAATATCTTGTGGAATCAGTACCTCATTGGGAACTAGATGAGATTTTTCTTGATAGAATTGTCCTACATAGGTTAGAAAGTCCTCATCCGGATCATTATAATAAGGGAAAAGATTGACATCTCGCTCAATGAGCTTGCCCTGACGGACAAAGAAAACCTGCACACACATCCAGCCCTTGTCCACATAGTAGCCAAAAACATCGCGATTTTGAAGATCCTTAGCCATGACCCGCTGCTTGGTTCGAAGCGTTCCAATGGCCTGAACCAGATCACGGTATTCCGCAGCACGTTCAAATTCCATAGTCTGGGCTGCCGCTGCCATTTTCCCCTTGAGATCATCAATGATTTTGTCATCCTGCCCTTTTAGGAAATCAGAAACCTCCTGAGCCATAGACTTGAAATAGGCCTCATCTTTTTTACAGATGGTGTGGGCCATACATTGTCCGATATGGTAGTAAAAACAGACCTTAGATGGTGGATTGGTACACTTACGAAAAGGAAAAATCCGATCCAGTAGCCGCTTGATTTCATTGGCTGCGCCCACATCTGGATAAGGACCAAAGTAGAGACCACCATCTTTTTTAACCTGTCGGGTGATAATCAAACGAGGATAACGTTCATTGGTGATTTTGATGAAAGGATAAGACTTATCATCCTTGAGCATGATATTGTACTTGGGCTTGTTTTCCTTGATCAGGTTAATTTCTAGGAGAAGTGCCTCAATATTGGACTCAGTAACGATAAATTCAAAATCCACAATTTCAGACACCAGAGCCTCTGTCTTGGTATCATGACTTCCACGGAAATAGGACCTCACACGATTTCGCAGATTTTTAGCCTTTCCTACATAGATAATGGTGCCGTTTTTATCCTTGTGAATGTAACAACCAGGGCTGGTCGGCAGGAGCTCTAGTTTTGATTTAATCAAGTTGTTCATAGTTCCATTATAGCAAAAAAGTAGGGAAAGATTGTTCCCTACTCACTAGTCTCATATATTTTTCGGAGGTTTGCAACATCCACTTCCTGGATACCATAAAAGGAACCTGCTGGTTGCATCACAGACTTCTCATCTGTATGGTCCAAGCCAATTGCATGCCCTAACTCATGTTCTGCCGTATGGACAATGCGCTCATAGGAATAACCATAGTCAGGATTGGACAGATAATAATGATTCAACCGTACCGTTACAAACAAGAATTGTCCCGTTAAGAGATTAGTCTGACTTTCCGCCTCTCCTGCCACAGGAGTGCCTCCGTCATTCATCTCCGTAGCCAAAATATCTGCCTTGCTAGACTCTGTCACGATTTCAAAGTTAAAAGCACCTGTTTGATTCCAGTTCTGAATTGCTTCTACATAAGCCTCTTGAAAACGTGAATCCATCTGGGGATCTAGGTAAATACGAGCTGAAGCCTGTGGCCACCTTCCTTCAGAGTGTTGGTGGCTATCTGTCTGGTTCAACTTAGGCAGTTGCCCTGTTTTTTCCCACTGGTCGATACTTTGTTGACCAATCTTTACTGACCGTTCTGCTTGCTTTAGCGCTCCTTGAAAATCCCCGTTCAGATACCAGAGAAGTCCAAAAGCAAAAGCACACAAAAGAAAAGCTATCCAAACTAGACGCCAAAACAAACGCCACACAAAACAAAAGAAAGCCCCTATCAAACGAAAAATCCAGCGCATGTCCCTCCACCTTTCTAGCAAATAAAGACTATTTTACTAAAACAAGCTGAAAGAAAGCTAAATTATGACAATCTCTCTTCTAATTTGAAATCAATTGGTAGGGTTGCTAAGAACCGTTCCAATTGTTTTTCCCAATAATACCACTCGTGAGTTCCAGCGCTATGGCTATAGGTCACATCAAAGCCCAGTTTTTTGAGATTTTTCACTGCTAGATTATTGGCTTCGTACAAGAAATCCTGTTCACCACACCAAGCCCACAGCTTGGTCTTTTTATCCGATTTTTTAGCCAGACTTTCAAGAGAATAAGGACTAGTTGTCCAATCTTTAATCTCCCCAAAAACACCTCTCCAGTAAGCTGGTGTCCCCAGATTTTGGCTTTCAGGAGAAAAATCTTGAAAACTAAGGGCACCTGAAAAGCTAGCTGCATGAGAAAAACGATTTGTAGCAAGAGCCAATTTAAAACAGCCATAGCCTCCCATAGAAAGGCCAGCGATAAAGGTCTTTTCACGCTTGCTAGTCATATTAGGGAAGAAGCGTTTCAGAACCTCTGGCAATTCCTCTGCTAGAGCTGTGTAATAGTCAAAACCATATTGGGTATCGGTATACCAACCGTTGCTGGTATTGGGCATGACGACGATGAGATTAGTGCCTCGAAGCAAGCGTTCTACATTGGTCCGCTTGAGCCAACTATTATGATTGCCAGACATCCCGTGCAAGAGGTACAAGACTGGAATATCTTTACAATCTGGTTCTTCCACTCGATTGGCATCGGGGTAAAGAACATTAACTCCCCACTCCATATCCAAAACTTGTGAGTAATACTCGATTTTCATTACTGCCATAATTTTTTCCTCTATTTTTCTATAAGAAAAAGCCGAAATTCGACTTTCTCTCCGTTTATTTCATCGCTTATTTTGCTTCCATGACTACTGGTAAAATAGCTGGACGACGTTTGGTTTGGTCAAAGAGATACTTGGTAAGATTATCACGAACCTTCCCTTTAAGATCTGCCCAGTCAAAGTCGTCTCCTTGAAGATAATCTTCTACTGTTTGGTTAATCAATTCTGAACTTTCACGGAGAATATCACGACTCTTCTTGAGGTAAACGAATCCGCGCGTATGAACACGGGCCTTGGCCACAATTTTCTTCTCACGACGGTTAACTGTGATTGCTACGATGAAAATACCGTCCTCTGACAAGACCTTACGGTCACGAAGAACCACATTTCCAACATCACCAATAGCATTCCCGTCAATCAAGACATCCCCTGCTGAAACCGCTCCAGCTGGGACAAAATCTCCATTCTCATAAGCCATGCTTGTTCCCTTTTTAGGGATGAAAATGCGTTCTGGCAACATTCCAACTGCCATAGCAGCCTTAGCATGGGCATCCAACTCGCGGTATTCCCCTTGAATCGGGAAGAGATACTTGGGTTGCAAGAGATTGATCATCAACTGCAAATCACGCGCATTTCCATGCCCTGACACACGCAAGCTTTGAGTGATCAGTTTGACAACTCCACCAGCTTGGTAAATCATGTTTTCCACACGCGCCATAACTGCTTCTTTGGCGATAGATGGAGTGGTTACGATATAGACCAAGTCACCGTCCTTGATTTCCACATAACGGTGGCGACCAATCGACATCTTGCGAAGACCGTTGATAGGCTCACCCATACGACCTGTCTCAAGGATAATCAACTCATGGTCTTCAAAACGAGACATATCTTTTGGTTTAATCAAAAGACTCTCGTTAGCTAGAGACAATTTCTTAAGACGAATAGCAGTGCGGACGATATTTTCAATATCAAATCCTGTCAAAACCACACGACGACCTGTTGCATCCGCAGCGTCAAACACCTGCTGGATACGAGAGAGGTTGCTAGCTACTGCTGCAACGATGATACGACCATCCCAGTCCGAAATGGTTTGAGTGATCTCGTCCCCAACTTCACTTTCGCTAGCCACTTGGATATTGCTATCCGCATTGGCTGAATCACTGAGAAGAGCTAGAACTCCGTCACGACCAATTTCTGCCAAACGAGCAAAGTCTGTCGCATAGGATTCACTAGCTGTCTGGTCAAATTTGAAATCACCTGTATAAACGATACTACCTTCAGCTGTCTTCAAGACAACACCCAGACTTTCTGGGATAGAGTGGGTCGTACGGAAGAAGGACACTACAGTCCCTCCAAAATCTATCTCCGTATCCTCATCAATGACATGGAAATCATTAAACTTCTTAACTGTGTCATTTCCTTTGACAAAGAGTTTGGCCAACTCAATGGTCAGCTCAGACCCAAATACAGGTACCTTGGCTTCCGCCAAGAGATAAGGCAGAGCACCAATGGCATCCGCATGGCCGTGGGTCAAGAAGACTCCAGCGATACGATCGCTATTTTCAAAAAGGTAGTCCATATTTGGAATAACGACATCCACCCCTAGTTGTTCATTTTCAGGGTATTTCAGACCTGCATCCAAAATGAAAATAGATCCATCGATTTCAGCGATATACATATTTTTCCCGTTTTCACGTACACCACCAAGTGTTGTTAAACTGATATTACTCATTTTTCCTCCGAAAGCTTAGTTTATCTTGATTATAGGGTTGCTTGCCCTCTTATTCTAAAAGCACTACTTTTAGCCGAATCTTTTCCTACCATTATACCATTTTTTTTATGATTTTCAAAATGAAGATTTGTTTTCAAAAAAGAGCTGGTTTCCCAACTCTTTCCTATGATCTACTCTTTTTCCATTAAAAAGTCATAAATTTCTTGCACGGTACCCAGCGCCATCATTTCTTGGTCTTTGACGGTTTGTTTGAGATTTTGGTAAATCTGACTTTCTCCGATTTCCCGATTTGGCGCCTCTTTATTGACTGTCATGACTCCATCTTTAATCATCACAAAGCCTAGCTCTTCAAATACTTGAATCATCTTGACCAGCAAGATTTGTTGAATATTGAGATAGGCAGCCAAATCCTTCAGTTTGTAGCGAATATCAAACCCTGGGAACTGGTAGATGGTCTTGTACAATTTGGCAAACTGCTCTCTAGTCCCATAGCCTGTCAGATAGTAGGCCTTGTCAATATCATTTTTGAAATAAACAGTAGAAAAATTCTGCTCCTGAAAAATGGTCTTCAGCTGAGTAATATCCTCAGGAATGGTTTTTACAACCACAGCATCACTATTTACTAGATTGGGCAGTTCCCCAGCAAAATCCAAGACTGGAACCCCTTCTGGCAAGACTGCATTCTTCCCACGGATGTTAAAAAGTTGAACACCCTCCACACGCGCATCCACCATCATCAACTGGAGGGCAGTTTGGCCATTCCATTGGTTGACAGACAATTTGACTGCCAGCTCTAGCTTCTTGATTTGAGAAAACTCTGTCACCCATCTGCCTTGGCCAAAGGCCACCACTTCAAAACTCGCCTCACCTTTGGAAATTTTCAGTTTGAGATGGGCATTGCCTGCCCCCATGGTACGGGCACTTTCGACCTGAAAATCCTTGATATAAAAGACAGGTTTCTGATTGTCCATGCCAAAAGGTGCCAAACGTTCAAAACTTTTGACCATTTCAAGACTCAAAGTCTCCAAATCCAGTTCTTCATCTAAATTTAACTTGTTCTTGCCAGCAGCATCTGCGCCTTTTTCACGGACATAGTCTTCCAAGACCTGAGATAAATCTGCGAGTTTCTCCACTTCCAGCGTCATTCCTGCTGCACCAGCATGGCCACCAAAGGCGATGAAGAGGTTTCGATGAGGATCCAGAGCCTCAAAAATATCCACTGCTTCCACACTACGGGCACTACCCTTGGCACGACCATCTTCTATATTAAGAACGATGACTGTCTGCCCTAGTTCTTCCAACAAACGACCAGCCACGATTCCCAGAACCCCAGGATTCCAGCCTTCCTTAGCCAAGACTTGGACCTTCTTCTCAGGGTCCACCATGGTCTTGGCTTCTTCATAGATAGACTGGACGATTTCCTTGCGCTCTTCATTTTTCTGATGAATCATGAGGGCAATCTCATGGGCTTCCTCGTCGTCAAATCCAGTCAACAAATCAATGGCAGGATTGGGATCATCCAAGCGGCCCAAGGCATTCAAACGAGGGGCAATCTGGAAACCAACCGTTTCTTCTGTTACTTCGTTGGCGGCAATCCCAGCCATGTCCAGCATTTCTTGTAGACCAACGCGCTGAGTATGTCCCAACATTTCCAGACCATACTGAACCAAGATACGGTTCTCATCTGTTAAACTAACCATATCAGCAATGGTACCAATAGCGACCAAATCAAGCAATTCCACTTGTACTTCTTCCAAAAGGGCACAAGCCAGCTTGAAAGCCACTCCACAACCAGCCAAATATTTGAAAGGATAGTCCGCATCTGGATGCTCAGGATGGACAATCGCATAGGCATCTGGCAAGATTTCAGGTATGGAATGGTGATCGGTCACAATGACATCCACTCCCATAGACTGGGCCAGTTCAATAGCCTCGTGACCCGCAACCCCATTATCCACCGTCACAATCAAGGAAATTCCTTCTTGTTCAATAAAGTATTTGTAAACACTAGCATTAGGTCCATAACCGTCGGTAAAACGATTGGGCAGATAAACTCGGCACTCAGCGCCAAGCTGTTCCAAACTTTCCTTCACAATCGAAGCCGAAGTCATGCCATCCGCATCGTAGTCTCCATAGATGAGAATATTTTCCCCTTCTTCAATGGCCTGACGAATCCGTTCTACTGCCTTGTCCATATCATGGAGCAGATAGGGATCGTGCAAGTCTTCTAAGGAAGGCTCTAAAAACTTCTTCAGACTTTCTTGGTTCTGAATCCCTCTTTCAAATAATAACCGAGCCACCTCAGGACCTAGTCCAGCCTTCTTGGCTATCTTTGTAAAATCCGCATCTTCAACCTGCGGGGCAAACTGCCATTCATAAGTAGGAGTTATCAAAAAAACATCCACTCTTTCTAAGAATTCTATTGCTTCATTATAACATGATTTAGGCTTTTTCTCTATCCTGATTGCTTTTTTATAAAATTTTAGTGAATTTTTAAGATATGATTTGACAAGGCAATTCTTTTGGTGTAAAATCATGTTATAAAATCTAACACAAAGGAGATTCCTTATGGCTTTAGTAGAATTTGAACACGTCGAAAAATATTACGGAGACTATCACGCACTCCGCGACATCAATCTCCGTTTTGAAAAAGGGCAAGTCGTTGTACTCCTAGGCCCTTCTGGCTCTGGGAAATCCACTCTTATCCGCACCATCAATGGTTTGGAGGCTGTGGACAAGGGAAGTCTTCTAGTAAATGGTCACCAAGTTGCTGGTGCCAGCCAGAAAGATTTGGTGCCTCTTCGCAAGGAAGTCGGCATGGTTTTCCAACATTTTAACCTCTATCCGCATAAAACAGTGTTAGAAAACGTAACACTCGCACCCATAAAAGTTCTAGGAATTGATAAAAAAGAAGCTGAAAAAACAGCTCAAAAATATCTGGAATTTGTAAATATGTGGGACAAGAAAGATTCTTATCCAGCCATGCTATCTGGTGGACAAAAACAACGGATTGCCATCGCACGTGGACTCGCTATGCATCCTGAACTCCTCCTCTTTGATGAGCCAACATCTGCCCTTGACCCTGAAACCATCGGCGATGTTCTAGCAGTTATGCAAAAATTGGCCCACGATGGTATGAATATGATTGTCGTTACCCATGAAATGGGCTTTGCCCGTGAAGTTGCCGACCGCATCATCTTTATGGCTGACGGAGAAGTTTTGGTAGATACGACAGATGTCGATGACTTTTTCGACAATCCAAGCGAACCTCGTGCCCAACAATTCCTCAGCAAAATCATCAACCATGAAAGTGACAAAGTCAAATAAGGAGGCGCCTATGAAAAAGAAATTCTTTCTATCCGCATTATTGATTAGCCTTTTCGGCCTTGCTGCTGCAAAACCAGTTCAGGCTGATACCAGCGTCGCAGATATTCAAAAGAGAGGCGAACTGGTTGTCGGTGTGAAACAAGACGTTCCCAATTTCGGTTACAAGGATCCCAAGACAGGGACCTATTCTGGTATCGAAACTGACTTGGCCAAGATGGTAGCTGATGAGCTCAAGGTCAAGGTTCGTTATGTGCCGGTTACAGCACAAACTCGAGGTCCCCTTCTAGATAATGAACAGGTCGATATGGATATTGCGACCTTTACCATCACAGACGAACGAAAAAAACTCTACAACTTCACCAGCCCTTACTACACCGACGCTTCTGGCTTTTTGGTCAATAAGTCTGCCAAAATCAAAAGCATTGAGGACCTAAACGGCAAAACTATCGGAGTTGCCCAAGGTTCCATTACTCAGCGCTTAATTACCGAACTGGGTAAAAAGAAAGGCTTGACCTTTAAATTCGTCGAACTTGGTTCCTACCCAGAATTGATTACTTCCCTACACGCTCACCGTATTGATGCCTTTTCCGTTGACCGCTCGATTCTGTCTGGCTATATCAGTAAACGCACAGTACTACTAGATGATAGTTTCAAGCCATCTGACTACGGTATCGTTACCAAGAAATCAAATACAGAGCTCAACAACTATCTTGATAACTTGGTCACCAAATGGAGCAAGGATGGCAGTTTGCAAAAACTCTATGATCGTTACAAGCTCAAACCATCTAGCCATACTGCAGATTAAGGAGGATACCCCATGACAGATTTATCATCTTGGACTGCCTATTTTCAGGATTTTGGACAATTTTTCAATGGTTTCCTCTTCACTCTTGCCCTAGCGATTGGATCCTTTATCCTAGCCATGGTTTTGGGCATCTTCTTTGGAGCCATGTCAACCAGCAAACGTCCTATTTTGCGTATTTTAGCTCGCATCTTCGTGGAATTTTACCAAAACACTCCCCTCTTGGTGCAGTTTGTCATCGTCTTTTATGGTCTACCTCTTATCAGTGACCACACCATCATGATTCCAATTTATTGGACAGCTGTACTCTGCGTGGGACTCTATCACGGCGCCTATATTGCTGAGGTGATTCGTTCAGGGATTCAATCTATCCCTAGCGGTCAGATGGAGGCCGCCTTGTCGCAAGGTTTTACCTATATCAGTGCCATGCGCTTGATTATCTTGCCTCAGGCCTTTCGTATCATTCTCCCTCCTTTGACCAACCAAATAGTCAACCTCATCAAGAATACCTCTACAGTCGCTATCATCTCTGGAGTCGACTTGATGTTTGTGACCAAATCTTGGTCAGCACTTAACGGAAACTATATTCCAGCCTTTCTAGGTGCTGCTCTTCTCTACTTTTCTCTCTGCTTCCCTGTTGCCCAGTTTGGTCGCAAGATGGAGCAAGCCAACAAAAAAGCCTATTCACTTTAGGAGGTTACTATGGAATCCATTTTAGAAGTTTTGACCCCAGATAACCTAATCTTTATCTTTAAAGGATTTGGCTTGACCCTCTACATTTCTCTAATTGCCATCGTCCTCTCTACCCTTATCGGTACGGTACTAGCTGTCATGAGAAATGGGAAAAATCCTGTCTTACGCATTATCTCCAGCATTTACATCGAGTTTGTGCGTAACGTTCCTAACCTCCTCTGGATTTTCACTATCTTTTTAGTTTTTAAGATGAAGTCCACTCCAGCAGGTATTACAGCCTTTACTCTCTTTACATCAGCGGCCCTAGCTGAGATTATTCGAGGCGGTCTCAATGCCGTAGACAAGGGGCAGTACGAAGCAGGAATGTCGCAGGGATTTACCTCAGCCCAAATCCTCTACCACATCATTCTCCCACAAGCCATTCGCAAAATGTTGCCAGCTATCATTTCTCAGTTTGTAACCGTGATTAAGGATACCAGTCTTCTCTACTCTGTTATCGCCCTACAAGAACTCTTTGGAGCTAGCCAAATTCTCATGGGCCGTTATTTCGAACCAGAGCAGGTCTTCAGTCTGTATATCCTGATTGCTCTCATCTACTTCAGCTTCAACCTAGCAATTTCGAGCCTATCTCATATGCTAGCCAAACGTTGGCAACAAGCTGCAGAATAAACAGCAACTCTCCAGTTCAATTGGAGAGTTTTTCTACTCAATCTCCAAAAAAACACTGCCAGATTTTTCTAGCAGTGTTTTGACATTTCATTTGCTTAGTAAATTGTTCTTTCAGTTTCTACATCGAAGAAGTGTGCTTTGTTCAAGTCAAATCCAAGTTCAACTGTTGCACCTGTTTGCAAGTAGTCACGAGCATCCACTTTGGCAACAAATTCATCTTTACCAACTTGGCAGTATAGGTGAGATTCTGAACCAAGCAATTCTGATACTGAGATAGTAGCTTTGACAACTGATTCTGGGAATGTTTCAAGGAAAGCAGGCTCTGCATTCACGTCTTCTGGACGAATACCGAAGATCAATTCTTTACCTTCGTAGCCTTTTTCACGAAGAACTTTCAATGCTCCTTCTGGAACTTTCAAACAGAAACCGTCAGAAACAATTTCGCTACCAACCAATTTCACGTTGATGAAGTTCATAGCTGGGCTTCCGATGAATCCTGCTACGAATTTGTTAACTGGATTTTTGTAAACTTCTTGAGGTGTACCGATTTGTTCAACACGTCCGATAGTACCTGTACCAGCAGGGTTCTTAGTTGCTGACATGATAACGATACGGTCTGCAAGTGTCATCGCTTCTGTTTGGTCGTGAGTTACGTAGATAGTTGTAGCTCCGATACGACGGTGGATTTTAGCGATTTCAGCACGCATAGATACACGAAGTTTTGCATCCAAGTTTGACAAAGGTTCGTCCATCAAGAATACTTTTGCATCACGGACGATGGCACGACCCATGGCAACACGTTGACGTTGACCTCCTGAAAGGTCAGCTGGTTTACGATCCAAGAATTCTTTCAAACCAAGGATTGCTGCTGCTTCTTGCACACGTTTGTCGATGTCTTCCTTGCTGTATTTACGCAATTTCAAACCGAAAGCCATGTTGTCATAAACAGTCATGTGTGGGTAAAGAGCATAGTTTTGGAATACCATGGCGATATCACGGTCTTTTGGAGCTACGTCGTTGACAACCACGCCATCGATAGATGCAGTACCTTCTGTGATGTCTTCAAGACCAGCAATCATACGAAGAGTTGTTGATTTACCACATCCTGAAGGACCTACGAAAACGATAAACTCTTTGTCTTTGATGTCCAAGTTGAAGTCTTCAACTGAGTAGTGTTCGCTGTTTGGATATTTTTTGTAAATATTTTTAAGATTTAATTCTACCATGAGGTGAACTCCTTTTGTATTTTGATAGTTTTATTATAAATGAAAACGCTTAACTTTTCTATGGCAAGGTGACCAAAAAATAAAAAAGTTCTGTGCAACTTGCACAAAACTTTAGAGAATATCTGGTAAAATCAACTGATAACACAAGGTCAGATCAGTCAATTCCTTCAACTGAAGCCCTGTCAATTCTTCCCATTTATCAATCTTGTATTGGAGAGAATTGCGGTGCAGATAGAGTTGCTGGGCTGTTTTTGTTAGGACAGCACTATTTTCCCAAAGAGAGAGAATGATTTCCTGAATCTGGTCCTGATCCAAGATCATCTGGTGCAAGCATTCCTTGATTGCCTTCAAGTTCACGAGTCTTTCTCCCATACTCCAAAGATAGAGCTGAGAAAAAGTATGAACGCCTTGGTGACCCTGACGCCACCAAGTCTTAAACAAATCCCGCTCTGCTTTAATCAAGTCTGATAAGCCATGATGTCCTGTCTGAGACCAAACCTGGCCCAACATGATTGACAGACGCAGTCCAAAGTCATACTCAACCGCTTCAATCGTATCACTTAAAATAGCTCGTACAGAGGTGTACTTATCTTGTTGTAGCACGAAAACATAGTCCTGAGCTCCGACCTGAAGCATCGCCTGACAGCTCGGAAAAAGAGTCCGCATCATATCTAGCCAAGAAGCTAGATTTTCCTGCTGAAAATAGGAAAGATGGCAATAAACCAACTGAATCTTTTTAAAAGTTTTTGGTGCCTGTCCCTTGCCCTCAATCAGATAGGAATACCAAGGATTGAGCGAACGAGCCTGCTCCTGCTGGGTCAAAAGGGAAACCAACTGCTTTTCACGCTCACTGAGCCCATCTTCTTCCAGCAAAATCCACTGCTGAGAAGCTAAAGGGAGGGTGAGATAGCCCTCTTTCTCTACTGGTTGGTCTGAAATCTGAGCCTCAGGAAACCAGTCTTGTAGTTCTTTTGCCATCATGTCCTAGCCCTCCACTTTTTGGACGCACCACGAAATCAAGCTCTCAAGACGTTCCAGATTTTCAGTCATATGGAGATAGCCCATGACTGCTTCAAAACCTGTGGACATACGGTAAGTCACCACATCAGCATTTTTTGCCTTGGTGTGACTATTGGTATTGCGGCCACGTTTGTAGATTTCTTCTTCTTTTTCCGTCAGGACTTGCTCCTCTAACATAAGGGAAATCAGGCTAGCCTGAGCTTTGGCCGACACATACTTGGTCGCCTCTTGATGGAGTTTATTGGGTTTGGTCATGCCTTTGAGGATGAGGTGACGACGAATATACATAGAATACACCGCGTCCCCCTCAAAAGCTAGCGCAATCCCGTTAATGAGATTGACATCAATCACGTGTCCACCTCACTCCATCTTTGGTGTCAAGGAGTTTAATCCCTTGAGCAGCTAATTGGTCACGGATCTGGTCCGCTGTCGCAAAGTCACGATTGGCACGCGCTTCTTGGCGTTTTTGAATCAAGTCTTCAATCTCTGCATCCAAAACTTCCTCAACAAAGACAATTCCAAAGACCTCTAACATAGCCGCAAGAGCTTTCTTAACCACTGCATCATAGTTGCCTGAATTGATCCATTTTGCCATTTCAAAGACTACTGTAATACCGTTGGCAGAGTTGAAATCCTCATCCATAGCAGCTACAAACTTATCTTTAAAGGCCTGTAACTCTTGAGCATCTACAGTTCCAGTAAACGGTTGCTCGTAAGTATTCTTCAGATACTTAAGATTAGTCTCTGCATCGCGCACCGCTTTTTCCGTAAAGTTGATTGGCTTGCGATAATGTTGAGTAGCAAAGAAGAATCGAAGTACCTGTCCGTCAAGAGTTTTAAGGGCATCGTGCACTGTGATAAAGTTACCCAAGGACTTGGACATCTTGACATTATCGATATTGACAAAGCCATTATGCATCCAGTAGTTAGCAAAGGTCTTGTCTGTTTTGGCTTCTGACTGGGCAATTTCGTTGGTATGATGCGGAAACTCAAGGTCAGCTCCACCACCGTGGATATCAATGGTATCACCTAAAATCTCTGTAGACATGACTGAACACTCGATATGCCAGCCCGGACGACCAGTTCCCCAAGGACTGTCCCAAGAAATCTCGCCTGGTTTGGCAGCTTTCCAGAGGGCAAAGTCCACAGGATTTTCCTTACGAGCCGTTTCCTCATCGGTACGACCTGAAGCACCCAGTTCCAAATCTTCCAAGGTTTTATTAGCCAACTTAGCATAGTTGTGTGATTTTTCCACACGGAAATAAACATCCCCTTGACTCTCATAAGCAAAGCCTTTTTCAATCAAATCTTCCACAAAGCGGATAATGTCAGCCATAAACTCCACCACACGCGGATGGCGAGTCGCAGGTTTGACGCCCAAGGCCATCACATCCTCACGAAAGGCAGCGATGTACTTGTCCGCAACCTCCTGAGGAGTAATCCCTTCTTCCTTGGCACGGTTGATAATCTTATCATCTACATCCGTAAAATTGGAAATATAGGCAACCTCGTAACCACGGTATTCGAAGTAACGTCGAATAGTATCAAAAGCTACCGTCGAACGGGCATTTCCCACGTGGATATAGTTATACACGGTTGGCCCACAAACATACATCTTGACCTTGCTGTCCTCAATCGGGACAAATTCTCGCAAATCACGAGACATGGTATCGTAAATTTTAATCATAAATCATAATCAGGAAAACTAAAATCCAAGAACAGTTAGTTTCATCACTAAGAGTTCAATTGAATTTTAATCCGAATATCTCTACACTTCGGAATCCCTTGCTCCTTTCTCATTTAGATAAACCACTTGAGTCTGTTTGACAAAGCCAATTTTTTCATACAAGCGCTTGGCACCTACATTGCTATCTTCTACTGCAATCTGAAATTCCTTTTCATTTTGCTCAATCAGTTGGTTGACAAGGGATTTTGCTAAGTAGCTTCCATAGCCTTTCCCACGTTCAGGTTCCGATATTGCTAAACCGTAGAAGTAATTCGTATCGCTCGATAAATCAACCGTGCAAGTTCCAATAACCTGACCATCTTTTAATAAAATATATAGGCGACTTTCTGGATCCTTCAGAGCTTCAGCGACATATCTATCCACAATTTCTCTAGATTCATGTTCCTCTGAGAATGCCTGAAATTTTAATTGGCCAATTTGATCCTGATACGAACTATCTGCTAACAAAGCTTCAAGATTAGAAAGTTTTGCTAACGGATAAGGGCTTCTATCCTTACCTAACCAGGTTTCTGTCTCTTCATCCTCAACCAGTCCCAAATTGCTGACTAAATCAGGATGGCGGTCTAGAAAAACACGCTCTGTCTGAAAAGTAACTGAACGAATAGGAAAAGAAGCTGTTTCTCTCTCAAAACTAGTAAACAATGCACGCGCAATTCCCTGACGGCGATGATTTGGATGAACCAGTATCGTCACTTCCACATCTTGGTCATCAGCATAGACAGTTAATAAACCAACAAGTTCGCCTTTTTCATAATAAAGGAAAAAGGCGGGCATGTTTGGGTCAAAATTAAGCATGTTAGAGAGATAGGGATCACGGTAGGTACCGTCATAGTTTTGGCAACAGTTAATTAGTTTTTTCGCCTCAAATAACTCCTCTTGGCTTAACTTGTTTCTTGCTTGAATCATATAGGTATCCTCTACAAACCAGAAGATCTGTGACTGGCTTCTTTAGCCTGCTCGAGTTTATTGACATAATACTCTCGTTTTTCTTCGACTTCGTGAATGACCGGCTCATCTTTCTTACCATGAACTCGGACAATCTTGGCCGGAATACCGACAACCGTCACATCACTAGGTACATCTGCCACGACAACTGCTGCTGCTCCAACCTTGGCATTTTCACCGATTTCCACAGGTCCGATAACTTGGGCATGGGCTGATATGAGAGCTCCCTTACGAACCGTCGGATGTCGTTTGCCAACATCCTTACCAGTTCCACCAAGAGTCACTCCATGATAAAGGAGAACGCCTTTTTCAACGATCGCTGTTTCCCCAATCACCAGACCAGAACCATGGTCGATAAAGACACCTGAATCAATCTGGGCACCTGGATGAATCTCAATCTGAGTCCAAAAGCGCCAAAACTGACTATTCATACGAGCCAAGAGTTTGAAGCCATGCTTCCATAGAAAATGCGAGAGACGGTGGGCCGCCAAGGCCTTGACACCTGGATAAGTCAGCAAAACCTCCAAAGTGGTGCGGGCCGCTGGATCATTTTCTTTTACGATATCAATGGTTTCGCGCCACCATCCCATACATTTCTCCTTTTCTTATTCTGAATCTTTTGGTGTTTCTGTAAATTCTTTCTTAGGTTTGTGGTCCTTGTGATGACGTGGACGGTGAGGACGCTCAGACTTTTCACCTTTTTCATCATGCTCAGGTTTTGGAGGACGAGGAAGAAGAGCCTTCATAGAAGCATCAACACGGCCTTTTTCATCAATCTTGATAACCTTAACATCGACTTCATCACCGATTTCTACCAAGTCTTCTACACGATTAGTGCGAGTCCAAGCCATTTCCGAAATGTGAACGAGGGCATCCGTCTTGTCAAAGAGGTTGACAAAGGCACCAAATTTCTCGATACGAACAACCTTAGCATGGTAAACTTCATCCACTTTAGCTTCACGAACCAAGCCAGCAATGATTTCTTTGGCACGGTTAATAGCATCTTGGTCGCTAGAATAGATAGACACATTTCCTTCTTCGTCGATATCAATTTTAACGCCTGTTTCAGCGATAATCTTGTCGATGGTTTCTCCACCCTTACCGATGACAATCTTAATCTTGTCCACATCAATCTTGATGGTATCAATTTTCGGAGCAGTTGGAGCCAATTCTGGACGAACTTCTGGAATGGTTGCTTCAATCACATCAAGGATTTCAAAACGCGCTTTCTTGGCTTGGGCAAGAGCTTCCGTCAAGATTTCTGCAGTGATTCCTTGAATCTTGATATCCATTTGAAGGGCTGTAATCCCGTCACGAGTACCTGCAACCTTAAAGTCCATATCTCCAAAGTGGTCTTCCAAACCTTGGATATCTGTCAAGACTGTATAGTTGTTTCCATCTGAGATGAGACCCATGGCAATCCCTGCTACTGGGGCCTTGATTGGCACCCCACCAGCCATAAGGGCAAGAGTTCCAGCACAGATAGAAGCCTGAGATGAAGAACCATTTGATTCCAAGACCTCAGCTACCAAGCGGATAGCATATGGGAATTCTTCCAAACTTGGCAAGACTTGAGCAAGGGCACGCTCACCCAGAGCACCGTGACCAATCTCACGACGACCTGGCGCACCGTAACGGCCAGTTTCCCCTACAGAGTATTGTGGGAAGTTATAGTGGTGCATAAAGCGTTTCTTGTACTCTGGATCCAAACCATCAATGATTTGAGTTTCTCCCATTGGAGCCAAGGTCAAGACTGAAAGGGCTTGAGTTTGTCCACGAGTGAAGAGACCTGAACCGTGCACACGAGGAAGGAAGTCAACAACCGCATCCAAAGGACGGATTTCATCGACCTTACGACCATCAGGACGAACCTTATCTTCTGTAATCAAACGGCGCACTTCAGCGTGTTCCATTTGTTCCAAGATTTCAGCCACATCACGCATGATACGGTCAAATTCTTCGTGGTCCTCATATTTTTCTTGGTAAACAGCAGTTACTTGATCCTTAACTGCTTGAGTTGCCGCTTCACGAGCCAATTTTTCTTCTACTTGAACCGCTTTTTGGAGGTCACTGTTGTAGGCTGCAATGATTTCAGCTTGCAAGTCAGCATCCACATGAAGCAATTCTACTTCTGCTTTTTCTTTACCAACAGCAGCAACGATTTCTTCTTGGAAGGCAATCAATTCTTTGACTGCTTCATGCCCTTTAAGAAGGGCTTCCAACATGATTTCTTCTGACAATTCTTTGGCACCAGACTCTACCATGTTGATAGCGTACTTGGTACCTGCTACTGTCAATTCAAGAAGCGATTGCTCTGCTTGTTCTTGACTTGGGTTGATGATGATTTGACCATCTACATAGCCCACTTGTACCCCAGCAATTGGTCCGTCAAATGGAATATCTGAGATAGAAAGCGCCAAGGATGAACCAAACATAGCAGCCATTGGTGCAGAAGCATTTTCATCGTAAGAAAGGACAGTGTTAATCACTTGCACTTCGTTACGGAAACCTTCCGCAAACATTGGACGGATTGGACGGTCAATCAAACGCGCTGTCAAGGTTGCATCTGTTGAAGGACGTCCTTCACGTTTCATAAAGCCACCAGGAAACTTCCCAGCTGCATACATTTTTTCTTCATAGTTGACTTGAAGAGGGAAGAAATCCCCAGTTGCCATCTTCTTAGACATCACGGCAGCAGTCAAGACAGTTGACTCACCGTAACGCACGACAACAGAGCCATTTGCTTGCTTAGCAACCTGACCAGTCTCTACAATTAACTCACGACCCGCAAAAGTCGTTTGAAACACTTGTTTTGTCATTTTAATCCCCTTTGGATTGATGAAATTATACGCCTTGCCTACAAAGATCAAGATACTAAGGACGTTAAAAGCAAAGTAAAAATAGGAAACTGACGAAGTCTTCGATGAAGACAAGACAGTTTATCTTTTTTACACAGCTTTTCGGCCGGGTTCAATTACTCAAGATACCAAGCCGTTAAGCAACTCAAAGGAAAATAGGAAATCGAACGACGGAGCGATTGCTCCTAAGGAGATTTATCTTTTTCCACAGAGTTGTAGGCGTGTTCAATTCTCAAGATACAAATCATTAGAAAGGTTTGATGCTAAAGCATCTAAGCCTTTCACGCTATTCGCTATCGGGCGATTAGCTAAATGCTTTACTAACTCTCTCGTCAAATAACATCGATTTGACTCACTCGTGTCGCTCTTTCTTAACGTTAGTCATTAGAAAGGTTTGATGCTAAAGCATCTAAACCTTTCACGCTATTCGCTATCAGGCGATTAGCTAAATACTTTACTAACTCCCTCGTCAAATAACATCGATTTGACTCACTCGTGTCGCTCTTTCTTAACGTTAGTCATTAGAAAGGTTTGATGCTAAAGCATCTAAGCCTTTCACGATATTCGCTATCGGGCAATTAGCTAAATGCTTTACTAACTCCCTCGTCAAATAACATCGATTTGACTCACTCGTGTCGCTCTTTCTTAACGTTAGTCATTAGAAAGGTTTGATGCTAAAGCATCTAAACCTTTCATGCTAATCGCTACCATGCGATTAGCTAAATGCTTTACTAACTCCCTCATCAAATAATATAGGTTTGACTCGCTCGTGTCACTAAACCTTGCAGTTTGAATGCATTGTATTATTTAATACCCTCATCTTTGTATCAAGTACGTACAGAGTTTATTTTATCATATTTTTCTTAAAAAGTGCGGTCTTTACCATTAAAAAGGAACCATTCCCCTCAGCTGAGAAGAATGGTTTGCTTTTTATTATCCTAGAGACTGATGATTAAACAAGGCATGAGTTGCTTGGTGGATGTATTTTGCTGTTTCCGCATTGTTCATGGTATAGAGATGAACACCAGCCACATCCTGAGTTACCAAGTCCACGATTTGGTCCACTGCATAGGCAAGTCCTGCTGCTCTGAGCGACTCAGGGTCATGCTCATACTTGTCTAAAATAGCTTTAAATTTGCGTGGAAGATGGATATTCTCACAAGTCTTCAAGAGACGGAGAGCCTGATTTCGATTCAGGATTGGCATAATCCCTGCATGAATGGGTACATCAATCCCAGCCAAGATGCACTTGTCTTGGAAATCATAGAAGCGCTCATTGTCAAAGAAAAGCTGGGTTACAAGGCTCGAACAGCCTGCATCTACTTTCTTCTTAAGATTTTGAATATCTGAAATCTGATTTGGCGAATCTGGATGCCCTTCTGGATAGCAAGCACCAACAATATCAAAGTGAGGGGCTTGTTCCTTGATGAACTCAATCAAGTCCGTTGCGTAGCGGAAATCCTTTTGAGGTTCCACGTCTGGGATAATATCCCCACGAAGAGCCAAGATTTTCTGAACCCCAACCTTGTCCAAGTCAGCAATGGTTTCAGCAACCTTGTCCTTAGTCAAATAGATGGCTGGTAAGTGAGCAATAGTCGGAATCGCCAAGTCATTTTGGATAAAGTCAGCCAAACGAACCGTCGTTTCCTTGATATTAAATTTATTATTGCTGGCAGTCACACTAATAAAGTGGGGAGCCAACTCCTGCATATCTTGAAGAGCAGAAATAATGTTATCATTACCCACAGCTGGGTTGGGAGGGAACACTTCAAATGAGAGTGACGGTGTTTGGCGTGACATAGTCCTTATCCTTTTCTAGTTGATTTTTTTCGTTAGCTGGATTCCTAGAATCCAAGTGAAACAGACAGATTGACCAAACAGTGCTTCTAGAGAAATCCTTATCTTACAATTTCTCACGCGCAGCTTTAGCTGCTTCAACAAGGCGGATCAAGCTTTCTTTTGTTTCTGGAATACCACGTGTTTTCAAACCACAGTCAGGGTTGATCCAAACTTTCTTACTTGGCACTTTAGCAAGGATAGCTTCGATTGTATTGTCGATTTCGCCTTCATTTGGCACACGAGGTGAGTGGATATCGTAAACCCCAGGTCCCACTTCTGTTTGGAAGTTTTTCGCTTTGAGTTCGTCCAAGATTTCAAGGTTTGAACGGCTAGCCTCAAATGAGATAACGTCCGCATCCAAGTTGTCAATAGCTGGGATGATATCTGTAAATTCTGAGTAACACATGTGAGTGTGGATTTGTGTGTCTGGCGCTACTGTTGAGTGTACCAAGCGGAAGGCAGGAATTGCCCAGTCAAGGTAGTCTTCATACCAGTCGCTACGACGGAGTGGCAATTTTTCACGAAGAGCAGCCTCGTCGATTTGGATGATTTTCACACCAGCAGCTTCAAGGTCAAGTACTTCATCCTTGATAGCAAGAGCGATTTGAAGAGTTGAATCCTTGATAGAGATGTCTTCACGAGGGAATGACCAGTTAAGAATTGTAACAGGTCCAGTCAACATACCTTTAACAGGTTTGTTTGTACGGCTTTGTGCATAGCTAGACCATTTAACAGTGATAGGGTTAAGACGAGTGACATCACCCCAGATGATTGGTGGTTTCACCCCACGCATACCGTATGATTGTACCCAACCATTTTTAGAGAAGAGGTAACCTGACAAGTTTTGACCGAAGTACTCAACCATGTCATTACGCTCGAATTCACCGTGAACAAGGACATCAAAGTCGATATCTTCTTGCCATTTGATCCATTCATCGATCGTTTCAGCAAGGAAAGCGTCGTACTCTTCTTGAGACAATTCACCTTTACGGTAAGCCAAACGTTTCGCACGAACTTCTTTAGTTTGAGGGAATGAACCGATAGTTGTTGTTGGAAGAGCTGGAAGTTTGAAAGCTTCTTCTTGGATAGCTTCACGTTCAGCAAATGCTGGCAAACGAGTGTAGTCTGCATCAGTCAAACCAGCGATACGCGCACGAAGTTCCGCATTAACACCAACACGCTCAGTCGCAAAGAGTTCTTTGTTGGCTGCAAGCGCTTCTTCACCTTGACCATTGCGGATAGCATCCAAGTCACGGATTTCATCCAATTTTTCAACTGTAAAGGCAAAGTGGTTCAAGATAGCTGGTTCAAATTCTTCATTAGCAGTTGTAAATGGCACATGAAGAAGTGAGCATGAGCTTGTCAAGACAATGTTTTCAGCTGGGATTTGTTCAAGAACAGCCAAGCTCTTTTCGTAGTTGTTGCGCCAGATGTTTTTACCATTGACAATACCTGCATAAAGAGTCTTGTCAGCTGGGAAGCCACCTTTAACGAGTTCAAGAGTTTTCTTACCTTCAACGAAGTCAAGACCAATGGCATCTACTGGCAAGTTCACAAGGTCAGCGTAAACGTCACGAACGTCACCGAAGTAAGTTTGAAGCAAGACTTCAAGACCTTTCTTATCAGCCAAAAGTTTGTTGTAGAGGTTCAAGAAGAGAGCTTTTTCTTCAGCTGTCAAGTCTTTTACAAGAGCAGCTTCATCCAATTGGATGCGAGTTGCACCAAGTTCTGCCAATTTAGCAAAAACTTCTTGGTAAGCAGCCACTAAGCTGTCTACGAAGTCTTCTGCTTTCACACCTTCTTCAAAGTCTGACAATTGAAGGAAAGTGAATGGACCTACAAGAACTGGGCGAGTGTTCAATCCAAGTTCTTTTGCTTCTTGGAACTCATCGAAGATCTTGTGACCTGCAAGTTTGACTTGAGTATCTTTTTCAAATTTAGGAACGATGTAGTGGTAGTTGGTGTTGAACCATTTCTTCATTGGAAGGGCGCGAACGTCTCCTTTTTCTCCTTGGTAACCACGACCCAAAGCGAAGTAGCGCTCAAGATCAGACAAGTCCAAGTTTTGAACGGATGCAGGTACCACGTTGAAAAGGAAAGCTGCATCTAGGAAATTGTCATAGTGAGAAAAGTCATTTGATGGAATTTCAGTGATGCCTTTTTCTTTGACAATGTTCCAGTGTTTAGCACGCAAATCTTTTGCTGCTGCCAAGAGTTCTTCTTCTGAGATTTCTTTTCTAAAGTATTTTTCAGTTGTAAATTTTAATTCGCGGAATTCGCCCAAACGAGGGAAACCGATGATTGTAGTTGACATGATGTGTCCTCCAAAATTTGTTGTTGAAACTATCTTAACAGAAAAGGAATCATCTGTATAATTGTAAAAAATTAGGCTTTGATATAGTTTGAAACTATATCTCCATTTTAGAAAAAAGAAAAAGACCTGAGACACATGCCTCAAATCCTTTGTATAGCTTGTTTTATAGCTTTATTTCAGTTAGACGGTTCAAACGCGTTATTAGTAATCCTTATAAGTGACTATGACTTGATATTAGAAAAGACTATAGGTTGATTTTTCTTTTGTAATTCTGATATTTCCCTTAAAAAGTGCGGACGGGAGGTAAAATTATCCAGTGGATGATTTTAGCAAACCAAGTTATTTCATCCCTAATTTTTGAGCCAGAATGTCTCAAAAATTCCGTTCTAGATAATAATAAATTATTATCTAGAATACCACTATGGCGGGAAATATCCACTAAAAGCTCACTTCGTTCGCACTTGATATAAATAAAGCATAATTTTTCTATATTATACACTTGAGGCACTATAACTGTTAAATTTGTTAAAGTTTCCCAACCTCTTCCTATCAACTCTTTCTCTGTTCAAGTGGGACGATTGCTAGTGTCTTTCCTAAACTGGCTAAAACTTTCAATACCGTATCCAACTAGGGGCTAGTCTTACCTGTTTCCATCCTAGCTATGACAGGCTGGCTTACTCCACTAAGTTCTTCCAGCTTTTTCTGACTAATTCCTTGCTCATGTCTAGCTACTATCAACTCACTCATGATAGCTACTCACATATCACTTTCAAGGATTTCCTCCTTGGTAAAGAGTTCTGATCGGACATCCTTCCAATTGCTACCAATAGCACTATTCTTCATCACTTACCCCTCTTTCTTTTAGGTCCTACAACTCACGCTTAGTTTTTTTAAAATTATAACTCAAAAGTTATTAAAAGTAAATCTGAACACTCATAAAAAGAAGACCTTAGAAAAATTCCAAAGGTCTCATCTTTATTATTATTCGAAAAAAATACGAGAAGAGTTATAAGTTGAAGGCAATCCTTACTATTATTCCAGCTCTATTCCCTTCTCTCGGAGATTAGCCAGACATTCCTCATAGTATGCATCGTCATGTTCGCTATAGATAGGACTAGTCAACTTCTCCTCTGCTAAATCTTCATAGAGAGGACAGGTCTTACCTCGGTAGTTCTTGTCCAGCCACTCTTGACTGACATTGTAGCCACGGTTAGCCATCTCCTCCATGATCAAGTCATGATAGGCATAGAGACGATAGGGCGAGTGGGTAAAAACATAGTCCACCGTCGCATGCTTTCTGCCCCAACCATTACCACGCAGGGCGCAACACTCTCGATGCTGCCCCAAGAGTTGAGGACGGGGAAGTTGTGAAATCAAAGCCTCATGCCAAAGTCTCATGGGAGTCTCCTTTCAGTAAAGTCGAATGTTGCAAATAGGTATTTGGATAGCGATCAAGCAAGTCTCGAGTCTTAGTGATCAAGTCTTCCTTAGAAGCCTGACCAAAGCGGTAGCGATCCAGCAAGAGCATATAGTCCTTGCGCTCAGCATCTGTCGCTTTCTTTTTAAAATAGCCCCAAATATGCTGAAAGGCATTGCAAACCTGACCCCTGTGTTCTGGAATCTGACAGACACGGTCAATCATTTCTTGAACATGACTCACCTCCACCTCTTCATTCTTCAAGTATTGGCGAATCTCATTGTAAATATTGCTGGAATGGCTCAAAACGAGGTATTTGTTTCTAGCCCAGAGTTGCTGGCACTGGGATTTTTGATTAGTTTGTTCCATGTTTCTCCTTACTTTCTATCAGTTTCCAGGAAATATGGAAACAAATTTGCATCTTAAAAATGAGCGAATCAATGACTTCACATGACTGAATGTATGAATCTTTTTTCTTCTTCTAAAAATTTCCTGACACTTAGGAAACAAAGTAATAATTCTCTTTTAGTTCTCGGAAACGGTCAAAACCTAGAATACCCTCATTTTGTAATCTGCCCAAAACGACACTAGGATGAATATCTATCTCCTCAGAAAATCGAAGGATATCTGTCTTATCAAAGTTTCCTTTTTCTACAAAAGCTTGATAATCTTCTGGTCTAATCAAGAAATCTTTTGCAAACTGGTCTGCCTGTTCCTCAGAACGAAGATAGGACTCACTGTTTCCTTCATCAGATGAAAAATCATTTTCCAGAATGTGCCCAATCTCATGGAAGAGTGAGAACCAAAAAATATCTGTCGCTTTGTTTCGATCCGTAAGTAAAAGCAAGGCACTACCATTGCTAAATTTTTTAGTCGCTCCATTTAGATTGGCATTTGGCAAAGCAGGTAGACCTACTAGGACCACACCACAATCTAGCAAGATATCATACAATCGTTGAGGAAAAACTTCTGGATCTTGTCTGGTCAACTTTCTCAACGCAGGCAGACTTCTCTCTAGCTTTCTGCGATTTAACTTAGTTGTCGTTTTATCACGCGCTTTTTTAGATGCCAACTCCAGCATGATATTAGAGTTTACTATACTTTTAGTTGTAAACTCACGCGTATTCCGATAGCTAACTAGATGGTTAAAAGATGTAAGGTTTTCTAAACTTGCCACACCAAGAATCTTGCGAAGCTCGATAATCTTTTCCTTCAAAGTATAGCGTTTGTCTGGAACGTAGCCTTCTTCCTTAAAATACTTGAAATCAATCATCTCACAGATGTCTTTTTCGCCACCTTCTTCTAGCTCTCTTTGTTCTACAATCTCTGCCACTTTTACATCGTAAGCATTTTGAAGATTGAGCCAGGTTTGCATGGAAACTCCGCTTAGCTTGGCTAACTTATGAGCCGTTTCTTTACTGATGGACTCCTCAGCATTGACGAGCTTGCTGACAGTCTTTGCCGAAACTCCCAAACGCTCCGCAAATTCCTTCTGCGTTACATTATAATCTTCGATTAACTCACTGACATACTGACCTGGATGAAAAGCAATCAGGTCTTTGTATTCAACAATTTTATTACTCATAGTGATTGCTGACCTCCTCTATTTTTAGGATTTCGATTTCAACGGGACTTGGAAACACCTTTTCTAAATCCTCCTCACGAAATTCTACAATCAACCGATAGGAACTCCTTCGACTATCTATATCCAAAGCAAACTGTCCTTGTCTCTTTCCCTTAAGTTGGTGAAAGTGATACTTAGGAAAAGCCGTCACACTAGCCAAAGAATCCGCCGCTTCCAAAAAGTTAATCAACTGATGCAACTTTACCGCAACCTTTTCCGAAAAATCCTTTTTCGCCTGCCTCAGCTCTGTGCACTGCTTTTTAACAGTTTTGTTTGTATAGATAAGCTTCATATGTCCCTTTCTGTATAATTAAATTACCTTTTAGGTAATTTAATTATATCATCTTTAGAAAACAAAAACCAGCCAAAAGTTAATTTGGCTGGGATTTCAAATCTGATAGATGTATCTAACCATTTCCCCATCACCCTTCAAATTCTTTCAAAAACTTTTTGAGTTCAGCATCGGCTTCTGGTGTGGTTCCGTGTAGTTGACCGAGCATTTCGAGTAGGGAAGCGGTTTGGTTTTGGATTGCTTGATTGGTCGTGTTAATCTTGCTAACGATGTCTGTCAGTGGTTCGACTTCTTCTTCCTCAAAGGTATCTACATAGCGAGGGATATTGAGGTTGTAGTCATTTTCGACGATTTCTTCATAGCTTGCTAGATGGGCAAACTTATCAATCTCCTCACGTGACTTGTAGGCTTCCAGAATCTTCTCGATATGAGCATCCGTCATGATATTTTGATTTTTCCCTTTATCAAACTCCTTAGAAGCATCGATAAAGTAGACATCACGGTTGGTACGGTTCTTTTTGAGAATGATAACCGTGGTCGGAATGCTGGTATTAAAGAAGATATTGGCTGGTAGACCGATAACCGTGTCAATGGCCCCTTCTTCTAGCAAGGCCTTCCGAATAGTTCCTTCCGCATTCCCACGGAAAAGCACACCGTGGGGAAGGACGATAGCCATGACCCCATTATCCTGTTTGAGATGGTAGTAACCATGCAAGAGAAAGGCAAAGTCAGCCTTGGACTGAGGCGCTAGTTTCCCAAAAGGAGAGAAACGAGGATCATTCAGGAAGCCAGAATTAGCTGACCACTTGGCAGAGTAGGGAGGATTCATGAGAACACCGTCAAAGTTAGTCGGTTCTTGAGTCGGCCAGTCTTCATCCAGTGTATCAGCATTGTGGAGAAATTGATTCTCAACAGGAACACCGTGTAGGATCATGTTCATCCGAGCCAAGTTATAGGTCGAGGTATTGAGTTCCTGACCAAAGTAGACCACTGTCTGCGGTTTATGAGAATATTTCTTGGCGTTGAGCAAGAGAGAGCCAGAACCCATAGTCGCATCATAGATGGTAAAGCCTAGCTGATCCTCACGCCCCAAAAAGGCAATCTGAGTCATGAGTTTGGCAACAGGCTGAGGTGTATAGAACTCACCAGCCTTCTTACCCGAGTCAGTCGCAAACTGACCAATCAGATACTCATAAGCATCACCCAGCATATCACCAGCATGACCAGCTACATCTAGCACAGCCAACTCTTTCATAACCGCTGCCACCGTTTGGTTTTGCTTTTGCGGCGTTGCCCCTAGCTTTTTGGAATAGAGGTCAATATCTTCAAAGAGATTTTCATAGAGTTCATCACTCTGCTCAATATCTCGAAAACCCTGAGCCAAATCTTCCAACTGGAAAGCCCCCTCATTGACACGTGCTACCAGAGCCGTAAAGGTCAACTCAGGCTTGATACTATAGTTGAGTTCGCCCTTCAGAACTTCAAGAAGATCCTCGTGGGTATCCGCATCCCCATAGTAGTTACGATAGACCTCAAGGGCAGCCTCTAGATTCTCACTCCCCTCCTCCATAGTCTCCGCCACGAAAAAGAGCATCTTATCTGACAGGTACTTGTAAAAGACCATGCCCAAAAGATAGGACTTGTAGTCGTTGGCATCCATCTTAGAGCGGAGAACATCCGCTGAGTTCCACAGGGCTTGGTAGAGCGACTGGTAAGTTTGTGTTGTTTCTTTAATCATAGATCTAATTTTTTTCTTTCTTTTTAGACTACTGGAATTTTTAAAATTGAATATTTAAATCCCATGCTTTTTAATTGTTGAATCGCATTGAATAAATTAACCATTGAAAAGAATGGTAATATATCAGAATTTTTTACTCCTCCTGTTACTCGTTTATCGATGATTGCAAATACAATTTCAAACTCATTATTTGTCTCTGATAGATTCAGTATTTTACAACCGCACTTTTCATTAATGAATTCTTTCATTTTAATATCCTGAGCTAAAATAGTGGCAGATACAACACCCTGAGAAAATAAATGACTTAATTTTGACGAAGAACCTCCTTTTTTTACATGAATTAACTTTTTGTCTTTGGTCACAATATCTGCCACTTCAACACTACTTCTTCCATAGCTATCCCCATGATACATTTCTTTATCCAATATATAGTAATCTGGATGACTTGTAGAAAATGCTTTATTAAAATCTCCTTCATTCTGTCCATTAGAAGCTGGAGAAACAATTGGAAGCTCAGTATCCACAATATTATCAATTTCAGTTTTTATAGTATTAAAAAATTCTTTATTAATTTTATACCAAGAGCCATAACATAAAATATATTTTTCTTTGTTATAATCTATTTCGAAAATTAATGATGAATATAAGCTTCCAACTATTCTTTCCTCATCTGTGTCTTTATATTTGGTAACTAATTTATTCCGTTTTAAAGACGATATAAAAGAGCTATTTGAGCTATTTGATTTATTTTTTCTTCTTCTTATTGTTGAGAAATACGCATTCGAATCAATTTCAATTGAAAACTCTTTTTCTCTTTTTCCAGTTCCAGTAAGAAAAAAGCCTTCTATATTCTCCCAATCAAGTAAAGTATTAGGAGCAATGGTTGGATAGTTCCCCTTTGTCATCTCCACGTATAATTGATTATCTAAATCGGAACTTAATCTTTTTTCTCTTACTTCCAAAATATTATCAAGCCATGAAAAACCATTGTTTTTATAATCATCTTTTTTATAACTATCATAATAAAACCCAATACTGTCTTTAATATCAGTTATATTCATCTTTCGACTAGCTACTAAACTATCTGTTCCTACAAGAAAAGATGCTACACTCTCTAAAGAAGGCGCTCCTGAGACAGACTGTAATAGATTTCTCCTAGTATCTAGATCAAATATATCTTGAGAAGCGTAAATCGAACTTTGTCTTTGGGATGAGACTATGACATCTTCGATACTAGTTATATTCATACTTCTAATTTTATCTTTATCAATTAGATTAGCCGCTACTTTCAACCCAAAATTTCTAACTATCTTTAAATCATTTAGCATTGACCTGCCATAACCATAAGTTATACTAAAAAACCTATTTCTAAACTTCACTACAACCACGGCTTTATTGGGAACATTTTTTGAAAACTTTATTTTTTTGGCTGATAGTTGATTTAACTCATCCTGCCAAGAAGGTAATTTAGGATCTGAATTGTGAACAAATATTTTCCCCTCTAGTCCAATCACACTATTTAATGGGTATTCATCATATTTAAACTTATCTTTTAGGCAATCTTCAAATTTTTCAACTGATTTATTATTAAGAAACAAAGAAATTTGAGTAGTTTTTAATTTTTTCGTCATAGTCTCTCCAATCTTATATAAACATATCCTGCAAGAGTTTCTTTTTCAAAGCCTCAAGCTGAGTAATTTTTTCTTGATGAGAGTTGATGAGGTTATCGAGGTTAGAGAAATAGGTACCGATAGCTTGTTGTTCAGGAAGAGATGGCATAGATATTGAAATATTCTCTAAGTATGTGTAATAAAGATTCGCTACACTTCCACCTTCAACTCGTTTGGCAAACTCTTTTTTCATTTTTGCATTAAAATAATATGCGATAAACAACGGATTTTTAGGTGTATTATATACGGAAATCATTTCACCAATTGCAACATCTTTCAGTGACAACCAACTACAATTGGCAAAATCTAATGGATTTTCACCAACCCGAGGTACTAATACCTCATTACCAGAACTCAATTTCAAATTTTCTTTAGGAATTGATGTGTACGAGTATATTTTATCTATTTTTGTGGAGAATTTTGTATACAACTCGCCATAACGTACACACGGTGTTGTTGCCTTATCAGCCACCGACCATTTCGGGGCACTTTTTCCATAATAGAAAGAGCCAAACTCTCCAATTGTCCCTTTCTCCCACTCACCTTCAAATCCATCTAAACGAATCTCAGGAACTGTCTGTCCAACTTTAGGAAACATCTTGGAAAGCATTGTTGCCTTGAGAGATTGGTAGTTGGCGAGATTATCCTTGTAACTTGCTAGAAGGTCGTCGAGAGTGCTGAAGAGGGAGCCAATGGCGGATTGTTCAGCTAGAATAGGAACTGAAGTTTTTATAGAGTAAAAATCGCTATGATTTAAATCAGGTATGGTTGAGTTTCCTGCTCTAATTATGATTTCTTTTTGAATATTATTTGATGTTAACAGATAATATAAAAACATTTTAGAGGTTTCAAACTTATCATAATCAACCTTAAAAAAATTGTTATGAAATGCACCAGAAATATTTGTAATCACTTTTCCTGTATTTCCAGTTCTAGTCATTAAAATATCATCTACAGTGCAAATAACATTCTCAGATGGAGATTCAATATAATATTTCTTTGTAGAATTAGGATTTAAAAATTCATTTGTAATATAAAAATATCTATGTTTTCCAGCTTCTAAAAATCTACTAGAAATTGCAATTTGTAGACCTTGAGATAATTTTGTAAAGTTTTTAAATCTCTTTTTATCCCATTCTTCCTTAAAATAATCGAACCTAATTTCAGGCACATTATCATTTTCTTTTAATTTCATCCGTACTCCCACACTTTATTTAACAGCCAGTATCAAATTTCCAATAGTGTTTAAAGTGCTCTTCATAGTGATTGTCTTTAAAAATCTGATAAAAAAGATCTCTCATTTCATCTTTCATAATTCACAAACACATATTTTATAAAAAGTTTCCGAAAGAGCATTTAATTTTATATATTTTTTTCTTTCCTTAACTTTATGATCAAGCAACTCTTGTATCTTTATTTGACAATTCAATTTTTGAAATATTATATCATACGCTGAGGACGAGCGCACTAAACTATAATTTAAATCATCATTATAGTTATAACCATCAGGAATTTCAATCAAGCCTAACCTAACCAAATTTGCTAATGAAACTAAAACAACTTCATACTCTCTATCCATCCATGTAATATTTTCGATTGTAGTAACTTCAGAAATTTCATCACTATCAGTAATATATAAGTCAATAATAGGTTTAATTGGCCTCTCCATTATTTCTTTAAAAACAATCGCATCTATAGGACTTAGTTGTTTTATTATCTCAACAAACGAAGGATGCACTTTATCCTTCATCCCTAATACCATTGCTTTTGATAATAAATTTGCATATAAATTCCTAAGTTCCTCACTATCCATTGAATATGAGAGTGCAATAATTGCTGGTATCGCGACATGCGGTTCTGGACTAACCAACTCCTCTGGCTTAACATGCTTTAATCGTTCTGCCAGAAGTATTTTAGTTTTTTCAATGTTATATTCTTTATTCAGCAACCATATATCTAAAGGCTGAAAAAGAGCATTAATCAATTTAAGAGGTCTTGCAATAAATTGACCTATTTCCCTTATAGCCGGTTTGGCACCATCATCATAAATATTCGGAATCACTTCCTTACCGATTTTAATAAAATCTTCTTCGTCAAGCATTTGATACCTCTACAATAAAAATCAACAAATAAAATTTACAAAGAACTTATCGCTTTATACTTCTCAAAACTATACCGAGAAATTTCCTCAACTCCCAGCATCTGATATTTGTCTTTTACTTTCATAAAGTAAGAACCAATTAATTCTTTTGGAATTATTTCATTAGATAGTTCTTCCGCGTTCAAATCTCCTCGCATAGCCAACCATGGTTCCTCTTCATGAGTAAATTCTTCTAATACTTTTCCATTAAATATAGCAAAATTCCTCAATACACTATCTATTAAACTACATTCAAAAAATGTAAGGCTACCTCCAATATCACTCTTTATATTCAATTGAATGGGATTATATCCAAAAGATTGATATTTAAAATAAACATCTCTATATACAGGACCATGTACCCAAGCCTCGCAATCACTAGAAAAAATATAATCCTTCTTAAAAGCAAAATAAAATCCTTGTACATAGTATAAAAGTTTTTGTAAAGCTAACGGTGTAATCTCATTATTTTTTGATAATAAATAATGTATAACTTGAGTAAGTTTATCATCATTTTCATTATTTAAAACTTCATCAACCTTTTCTACACTCTTATTAAATGCTACATCTGTAATATTATCTTTATTTGTTACCAAAATTTCTTTAAAAATATCGGGGTTTTTTAATATTTCTTTCAATTTATCAGAATAAGCAGGTTTTGGAATATCACCATTTAAATATCTTTGAATAGTATTAATCCCCCATCCCAAAAGCTGAGCTAATGGTTTAGCTCCAATACTATATTTTTCAGTAATATTTATTATATCCTCATTTGAGATAATACCATTCTCACGCCTAAAAGCTTCATAGATAGCTTGTTTGTTATGTTCGTTAATTTCTTCAACATAAATAGGTTTATTACAATTAACACAATATGCAGTCTTACCTGAAAAAGTATATTTTTTCCCTTTTAATGACCGTGTTAATTCTTCGACAACTACTTTATAATTTACAGACTCTAAACAATTTTCGCATAATATTTTTTTATTATTCATTATTAGCGCTCCTTTCAAGAGAGAGGCCTTCTCTAAAAGAGAGAAAATTTATTTAAATTGATAATTCAATACTTTTGATTCATCTGGCCTATGAAAAGATACAACGACTAAAAAAGGTTGATGTCTATTATCGTCTTTAATTATTAGTTTAACGTACACAACAACCTGCAAGACATCACCAAATAAATCACTTAAAGAAAATTCCGGGGCAAACAGATAATAATCTTCATGATTCCGTGAAATATCGTACGGATGTAAGCATTCACAAAAATCACTATACTCGATTTGCATTAACAACTCACAAATTTTTTCATCATTCAAATCAAATTCAAATATGAATTCCTCATTCTTTTCACGGTTTTCTCCAGTTGAAATCCTATATCTTTTACACTGAATTAATTTTTTAATTTCTTTTAATAAATTTTCAATTTCTAATTGACTATACATTAAAAATATTTAACCTTTCTGTTCAATTTTCATTTAGTCCCCTCCTTATATCCACAACAATAGTACCATTTTTAAAAAATAAGTCAAAAAAAGCACTATTTTTTAAAAAAATAGTGCTAAAATATAAAACATTCAAAAACAATATAGTTTTCTTCCCGGCTTCCTTTATCTCCCAATCCTCAATGGCTCAATGACTTCCTCTACTAGCTGGGTATAGGCTTCCTTGATTTGTTTTTTATAGAGAAGAGGATTGAGGGCATCTGCCACTTCTATCTTATAGTCCTGATAGCGCTGGCTCTTGGTCAGCTGGCTCTCTCCCAGTTGTTTTTTAGCTCCCTTACGGTAGTGCTCGACATAGTAACGGAGTTCATCCTCTCCGACATACCAACGTTTTCTAAAGACTTGGATATGTTGCTGGATGACCGCCTCGATCATCTGATCCAAGATATTGGCGATAGACTGACCACGATAGCTTTCTGGATGTTCTTGTACCTCACTCCAAAGTTCCGTGATGATCTGGGCAAGATTTGGATTGGTCTTCTCAAGGCTCTGAATATAGTTATCCACTGCTTCCTTATCTTGGGCGCTTAGGTTCTTTTCTTGACTTCGACCTTGTTCAATCAGACTTTGGATCAAGGTTAGGATATAGGCATAGTTGATTTCGTCCACTTGAATAGACTCTAGTTCATAGTGAATATCAAGGGGCTCTCCATCGTCATCATCCTCTATTCGGCTTTTTAATTCTGCAAGGACATTGCGATAAAGACCCAGATACCTTTCCAACTTTTCTTCATCAAGTCCTGTCTGACTGTAAACTTCTTCCTCATCATACTCTTTATACACTCGAATAGAGGCTAGGTATTTATCAAGGGCTTGATAGGTTTTAGCTAGTTTCCTCAGCTCAGGTGTAGAGATTTGCTCGATTTGGAGTCCTTCCTCAGGATCATCGGTGATGAGATTTTGGAAATCACTGCAACTCCGTAAAAAGTTCCTCTTTTCCTCTTCCCAGCTTGGTGCTAGGACCTCATTTTCTCCGCCATTAGAGTAGAGCTTAAGGGCATTGTCGACGGCTTCCTTAAAGGCTTGAGGACGCTGGAAGGTGATGATATGGCCGAAGTGCTTCTTGTCATCAAAGATTCGATTGGTCCGGCTGAAGGCCTGGATCAAGTCCTGTGGGCGCATAGGCTTGCGATCGATAAAGAGTGTAGAAAGACACGGTGCATCAAAGCCTGTCAAGAGACGATCGACCACGATGACCAGATCCAACTGCTCATTGCGATAGAGGTACTTGTCCTGCTTTCTAGCAAGGCGATTATTGACATCGCTATTAAAGCCCCGCAGATCCGCTAGGCTAAAATGCGTGCCAAACTCTTGGTTGTAGTCCTCCATGACCTGCTTCATGTGGTCTTGGTAGCCGATGGATTCTTCCTCATTTTCAGACACCGAGTAAGTGATGGTAAACTTTGGAAAATCTGGCAAATGGCGTTTGACCCGCTCGGAGACCTTGACCCGCTCCTTGCCAGCGAGTATGCTCTTGAGCAGATTATAATAAGCCTGTGCTCGTGGGATGGACTTGACTGTCAAGATAGCCTCATAGCTCTTTCCGACCCCTTTAGGGATATTGAGCTGTTGCTGACTCTTATTGAGGATGGCATCTAGAACCTCTAGCATGTGCTCCTTGTCCTCATAGGCCTGGTCTGGAATCTCTTCTTCTAGGAGATCTGAGATGATGGTATTGCGGTAGTCGACCTTAAAGCCCAGAACCGCTCCATCATGAATGGCTTCCTTGACCGTGTACTCATGGAGACGGTCACCGTACTGTTGCTGGGTGGTTTGGGCAAGGTCTCCCACCTGCTGGCGTTTATTTTCCTTAAAGATGGGTGTGCCTGTAAATCCATACCAGAGGGACTGAGGGAAAAAGGATTTAATGTCTTTTTGTGTTTGTGGAGTCACGGCACGGTGGCATTCATCCACGACAAAGGCCACTCGGAGACCCTTGATTTTGTCCGCATCTCTTTGGTAAATTCCTTGTTCAAACTTGCGCATCATGGTGGTGATTTTCTGGATAGTGGTCACCACCACACGCTTATCATTACTTCCTAAACGCTTGACCAAATCATGGGTATTATCTGTCTCATCGATATCAATGACATCATTGGTCGCATAGGAGAGAAATGATGAGGTAGTCTGTTGGTCCAAGTCCCTGCGGTCAACGACAAAAATTGTTTTTTGGATAGAAGGAATCTGAAGGAGATTCCTCGCTACCTTATAGGAAGTCAGAGTCTTTCCTGAACCTGTCGTATGCCAGACATAGCCTGATGCTTGCTGGCGAGAGGCTTCTTGAACTGCTTCGATTGCGTGGATCTGATAGGGGCGCAAGAGGATGAGAGATTTCTTGCTATCATCAATAACAGAATACTGCATGACCATCTGATGGGCACGAGGGATAGAAAGGACTTCGTGGGCAAAGCTAGTCAGATTTGTCACAGGATGATTGTTCTTATCCACCCACTTGGTTAGAAATTGCTTGTTAAGTTTATTTTCACGAGCTGCAGCGATATAGCGAGTATCAACCTTGTTGGTCACAACAAACATCTGCAAGCTAGAGTAGATACCACGGAATTTCCCTTCACGGTCATATTTTTTTATCTGATGAAAAGCATCGATAAATGCTGCTTGGGAGCTCTTGAGCTCGATTTGAATCATAGGTAAGCCGTTGATGAGGAGAGTAACATCCAGTCTACGGTCTTGATCCAGAGGATTTACTTTTTCTCGTTGGACTTGATTGACAACTTCATAGCTAGACTTTCCAGCTGCGATATTGTCTCGCCAGATAACGGATAATCGGATGGTTCCTAGGCTTGCATCCTCTCTTTGAACCTCGACTTTGGCAATGCCGTTTTCACCGACCAACCACTTGGCAGCATCGTAGTAGCTGATAAAGTTGAGTTGGTTTTTTATCTGGCGTTTTTCCTGCTCTGTCAAAGGATGGTCTGCTAGTAGGGCTACGTTGTTTTGGGCTAGTTTCTCAAAGAAGTTCTCCCATAGTTGTTCTTCTGTTTTTAGGTCTTCTCGATAAGTCCATTGACTTTCCCCAGTTACCAGTTGGTTAATCAGTTGTTTTTCTATTTCCAGTTCTGGTTTTACCTGCATCATACTCTCTCCTTTGCTACATGTCTGCTCCCTTTATTATAGCATGTTTAGGCTCAAAATCCATCACTCTTCCCATTGTAAAAACAATCTTCCCCCTTTCTCCTCCAAAATATGGTATAGTAGAGTTATACTATCTATGAGGAGTTTACATGTCACAGGATAAACAAATGAAAGCTGTTTCTCCCCTTCTACAGCAAGTTATCAATATCTCATCGATTGTCGGTGGGGTTGGGAGTTTGATTTTCTGTATTTGGGCTTATCAGTCTGGGATTTTACAGTCTAAGGAAACCCTCTCTGCCTTTATCCAGCAGGCAGGTATCTGGGGGCCACCTCTCTTTATCTTTTTACAGATTTTACAGACGGTCGTCCCTATCATTCCTGGAGCCTTGACCTCGGTGGCCGGGGTCTTTATTTACGGACACATCATCGGTACGATCTACAACTATATCGGCATCGTGATTGGCTGTGCCATTATCTTTTATCTGGTGCGTCTCTATGGTGCTGCCTTTGTCCAGTCTGTCGTCAGCAAGCGCACCTATGACAAGTACATCGGCTGGCTGGATAAGGGCAATCGTTTTGACCGTTTCTTTATCTTTATGATGATTTGGCCCATTAGTCCAGCTGACTTTCTCTGTATGCTGGCTGCCCTGACCAAGATGAGTTTCAAGCGCTATATGACCATCATCATTCTGACCAAGCCCTTTACCCTCGTGGTTTATACCTACGGTCTGACCTATATTATTGACTTTTTCTGGCAAATGCTTTGACACATAAAAAATCCGTTTGGTTGCCCAAGCGGATTTTATGCTTTATTTTGAAACTTCTTTTGCAAGAACAAAGTTTCCAAGAGTAGCAGAACCATTTCCTGCTACTGCTGGCGTCACGATGTAATCACGCACATCTGGCACTGGTAGGTAACCATTGAGAAGAGATGTAAATTTCTCACGGACACGGTCCAGCATGTGTTGTTGAGCCATGACCCCTCCACCAAAGACAATCACATCTGGGCGGAAAGTCACTGTCGCATTAACCGCAGCTTGAGCGATATAGTAGGCTTGGACATCCCAAACAGGGTTGTTGAGTTCAATATTTTCCCCACGTACACCTGTACGAGCTTCCAAACTTGGACCAGCTGCATAACCTTCCAGACAGCCTTTGTGGAATGGACAAACACCGTTGAATTCTTTTTCAATATCCATTGGGTGTCTAGCAACATAATAATGACCCATCTCAGGGTGACCCACACCACCGATAAACTCACCACGTTGGATGACACCTGCACCGATACCTGTACCGATTGTGTAGTAAACCAAGTTTTCGATACGACCACCAGCATTGTTACGGGCAACCACTTCACCATAAGCAGAGCTGTTTACGTCTGTAGTGAAGTACATTGGCACGTTGAGGGCGCGACGAAGGGCACCAAGTAAGTCCACATTTGCCCAGTTTGGTTTTGGAGTCGTTGTGATAAAGCCATAAGTTTTTGAGTTTTTATCAATATCAATCGGACCAAATGAACCAACTGCAAGACCAGCAAGGTTGTCAAATTTTGAGAAGAACTCAATGGTTTTATCGATTGTTTCGATCGGAGTTGTTGTTGGAAATTGTGTTTTTTCTACAACGTTAAAGTTTTCATCACCGACAGCACAGACAAACTTTGTACCGCCCGCTTCCAAGCTTCCATATAATTTTGTCATGATAAACCTCTTGTTTTTATTTTCTTTATTATAGCATATTTCGAAAGTCTAAATTTCTCTATTTTTTAGATTTTCCTCTGTAAATCTTACCATTCAAGCAAAAACGAACAAACATGTCATTTGTTCGTTTTCATTTTGAGAGGATTAATTAGATTTTCACTTCAATAACAGCATCCCCCTTCGCAACTGAACCTGTTGCGACTGGAGCTACTGAAGCGTAGTCAGCTGTATTTGTAACGATAACCATTGTTGTATCATCAAGACCAGCTGCAGCGATTTTGTTTGAGTCAAATGTTCCTAGAACATCGCCAGCTTTAACCTTATCACCTTGAGCAACTTTTGCTTCAAAACCGTCACCGTTCATTGTTACAGTGTCGATACCAACGTGAATCAAAACTTCAGCACCATCAGTTGTTTTCAAACCAAAAGCGTGTCCTGTTGGAAATGCAATTGAAACTTCAGCATCAGCTGGTGCATATACCACACCTTGACTTGGTTTCACAGCGATACCTTGTCCCATAGCTCCGCTTGAGAAGACTGGGTCATTAACATCAGCAAGAGCTACAACATCACCAACGATAGGAGTTACAAGTGTTTCATTTTGAAGAGCTGCTGGAATGTTACCAGTTGTTTCTTCTTGGACCAAACGTTCTGTCTCTACTTCAGTAGCAACTTCTTTTTCATCCTCATAACCAAACATATAAGTAAGAGCGAAACCAAGAACGAATGATACAGCTACCATAAGAAGGTATTGGGCAAGTTGGCCGTTACCAATGTAAAGCATTGTACCAGGGATGATGGTGATACCATTACCAGTACCAGCAAGTCCAAGGATTGAAGCCAATCCACCACCGATTGCACCAGCAATCAATGAAAGGAAGAATGGTTTACGGAAGCGCAAGTTCACCCCGAAGATAGCAGGCTCTGTAATACCTAGGAAGGCAGAAAGAGCAGCTGGAAAAGCAAGTGTTTTCAGTTTTGGATTTTTCGTTTTCACACCAACCGCAACAGTCGCAGCACCTTGAGCTGTCATAGCGGCTGTAATGATAGCATTGAATGGGTTAGCATGGTCAGCAGCAAGCAATTGAACTTCAAGCAAGTTGAAGATGTGGTGTACACCTGACACGACGATCAATTGGTGAACCCCACCAATCAAGAAACCACCAAGACCAAATGGCAAGCCAAGAATTGCTTTTGTACCAATAAGGATGTAGTTTTCAACAACGTGGAAGACTGGTCCGATAACAAAGAGTCCAAGGATAGACATGACCAAAAGTGTCACGAATGGTGTTACCAAGAGGTCAATCACATCTGGAACAACTTTGCGGACAGCTTTTTCAAATTTAGCTCCGACAACCCCGATGATGAAGGCTGGAAGAACGGAACCTTGCAAACCAACAACTGGGATGAAACCAAAGAAGTTCATAGCTGTTACTTCACCACCTGAAGCAACCGCCCAAGCGTTTGGAAGTGAGCCAGAAACAAGCATCATACCAAGAACGATACCAACGGCCGGATTTCCACCGAATACACGGAAGGTTGACCACACAACCAAACCTGGCAAGATGATGAAGGCTGTATCTGTCAAGATTTGAGTGTAAGTTGTCACGTCAGCTGGAAGTGTCATTCCAAGAGCAGTTAAGAGACCACGCACACCCATGAAGAGACCTGTCGCTACGATAACTGGGATGATTGGAACGAAAACGTCACCGAAAGTACGGATAGCACGTTGGAACCAGTTCCCTTGTTTAGCAGCTTCTGCTTTCATGTCATCTTTAGATGATGTTGGCAAACCAAGCGCAACAACTTCATCGTACATTTTGTTAACTGTACCTGTACCAAAGATGATTTGGTATTGACCTGAGTTAAAGAAAGCACCTTGAACTTTTTCCAAGTTCTCAATCACTTCTTTATTGATTTTTCCTTCATCTTTGACCATGACACGAAGACGAGTCGCACAGTGGGCAACACTGTTGACATTTTCACGTCCGCCCAAGGCATCGATGACTTTTTTTGCAATTTCCTGATTGTTCATTTGCAAAAATCTCCTTATATAAAATTTTGTAAAGTGTTTGAAAGCGATTTTATCCGCCCTACGACTATTATTTTATCATGTTTCAAAAATATGTCAAGCGTTTTGCAGAAAAAATATTTGTTTCTTAGAGTAAGGTCTTTTGTTTTGATAGATTGTGAGAGTTTTATGAAAGTGTTCTTTAAAAAAATAGTTTAAAATCTGAGTTAAAAAGGATTTTGTTTCACTTTCTTTCAATTTTCTGTAGATAAATGATTGATTTCCTGCTTTTATTTTATGATAAACGTTTGACAGTTTTTTCTCTTTTTTAACATAAAAGGCTTGCTTTTTTACTCGAAAACGGTTACTATTAAAAGTGATAAGATTTTCGGAGGAATGAATGAATGGAATGGACAACTGAGCGTCGTTACAGACTTTATCAAGATTGGACGCAAGAAGAAATTCAACATATAAAGGAAAATATGGCACAATCTCCATGGCATACTCATTACCATGTTGAGCCAAAAACAGGACTTCTCAACGACCCAAATGGCTTTTCTTACTTTGATGGGAAGTGGGTTGTTTTTTATCAGAACTTTCCTTTTGGTGCAGTCCACGGTTTAAAATCTTGGGTGCAATTGGAAAGCGAGGACTTGGTTCACTTCACAGAAACTGGAATCAAAGTTTTACCTGATACTCCATTAGATAGCCACGGTGCCTACTCTGGTTCTGCCATGCAATTTGGCGATAACTTGTTCCTATTCTATACAGGAAATGTTCGTGATGAAAACTGGATCCGTCACCCTTACCAGATTGGAGCTTTGATGGATAAGGATGGCAAGATTACAAAAATTGATAAGATCTTGATCGACCAGCCGGCAGACTCTACTGACCACTTCCGTGATCCGCAAATTTTTAACTTCAAGGGCCAATACTATGCTATCGTCGGTGGACAGGACTTGGAGAAAAAAGGCTTCGTCCGTCTCTACAAGGCTGTTTACAACGACTACACAAACTGGCAAGCAGTTGGCGACCTTGACTTTGCTAACGACCGTACTGCCTACATGATGGAATGTCCAAATCTGGTCTTTGTAGGGGAACAACCTGTTCTTCTCTACTGCCCACAAGGATTGGATAAAGATGTTCTAGACTACGATAATATCTATCCAAATATGTATAAGATTGGGACTTCCTTTGACCCTGAAAATGCTAAAATGGTAGATGTATCTCAACTTCAAAACATGGACTATGGTTTCGAAGCCTATGCAACTCAAGCCTTCAACACTCCTGATGGACGTGCTCTAGCTGTTAGCTGGCTTGGCTTGCCAGATGTTTCATATCCATCTGACCGTTTTGACCACCAAGGAACCTTCTCTTTGGTCAAGGAACTCACTATCAAAGACGGCAAACTCTACCAATACCCAGTCGCAGCTATCAAGGACCTTCGTGCTTCTGAAGAACCTTTCTCAAACCGTTCCAAAACCAAGAACACTTACGAACTTGAACTCAGCTTGGAAGCTAATAGCCAGAGCGAGATTGTCTTACTTGCTGATCAAGATGGCAAGGGACTTTCCATCAACTTTGACCTTGTAAATGGTCAAGTGACAGTGGATCGTAGCCAGGCTGGTGAACAGTATGCCCAAGAATTTGGAACTACACGTTCTTGCCCTATCGAGAATCAGGCTACTACTGCTACAATCTTCATCGATAACTCTGTCTTTGAAATTTTCATCAATAAAGGAGAAAAAGTATTTTCTGGTCGTGTCTTCCCACATGCGGACCAAAATGGTATCCTAATTAAATCTGGAAACCCAACTGGAACTTACTATGAATTAGATTATGGTCGCAAAATTAACTGATGTCGCCAAACTTGCAGGCGTCAGCCCTACTACCGTTTCTCGGGTTATCAACAAAAAAGGTTATCTCTCTGAAAAAACCATTCAAAAGGTCAATGAAGCCATGCGGGAATTGGGCTATAAACCCAACAACCTAGCTCGTAGTCTGCAAGGAAAATCAGCTAAGCTAATCGGCTTGATTTTCCCCAATATTTCTAACGTTTTCTATGCAGAATTGATTGATAAGCTGGAACACCAACTCTTCAAAAATGGTTACAAGACCATCATCTGCAACAGTGAGCACGATTCTGAAAAGGAACGCGAATACATCGAAATGTTGGAAGCCAATCAGGTGGACGGCATCATTTCGGGTAGTCACAACTTGGGAATCGAAGACTACAATCGCGTGACGGCGCCGATTATTTCCTTTGACCGAAACCTGTCTCCAGACATTCCTGTCGTCTCCTCTGACAACTATGCTGGTGGGGTTCTTGCTGCCCAGACCTTGGTTAAGACAGGCGCCCAGTCTATCATCATGATTACAGGGAATGACAATTCAAATTCTCCAACTGGACTACGCCACGCTGGTTTTGCTTCTGTACTCCCCAAAGCTTCTATTATCAATGTTTCCAGTGACTTTTCTCCCGTCAGAAAAGAAATGGAAATCAAGAATATCTTGACTCGACAAAAACCAGATGCCATTTTTGCTTCGGATGATTTGACAGCTATTCTGGTCATTAAAATTGCTCAAGAACTGGGCATTTCTGTCCCTGAAGAGCTCAAGGTCATCGGCTATGATGGGACCTATTTTATCGAGAATTACTACCCTCAACTGGCTACTATTAAGCAACCCTTGGAAGAGATTGCCTGCCTCACTGTTGATCTCCTCTTGCAGAAAATTGAAGGTAAGGAAGTCGCGACAACTGGTTACTTCTTACCAGTTACCTTATTACCAGGAAAAAGTATTTAATACTCAATGAAAATCAAAGAGCAAACTAGGAAGCTAGCCACAGGCTGCTCAAAGCACTGCTTTGAGGTTGTAGATAAGACTGACGAAGTCAGTTACATATATCTACGGCAAGGCGAAGCTGACGTGGTTTGAAGAGATTTTCGAAGAGTATAAGCACAAGAAAATTCAGACCGATCGGTCTGAGTTTTTTTATGATCTTAAGTTTTCTAAATAACGCTGGGCTGTCTCTAAGTTAAAGGTTTTATCTGCAATAAGGCGCTCTACTAGGGAAGCAACTTCAGATTCACTAGCACCTGCGAGAAGTGCCAAGGATTTGGCCTGCAATTTCATGTGGCCTTGCTGGATGCCTGTACTCACCAAGGCTTTGAGGGCTGCAAAATTTTGGGCAAGACCGATAGACACGATAAGCTGGGCTAATTCTTTGGCAGAAGGATCTCCCAGTAGTTCATGACTGAGGGCTACACGAGGGTTGAGACCGATAGAACCGCCCTTGGTCGCTACAGGCATAGGTAAGGTCATCTCACCGACTAATTCTTCTGTGTCCGTATCTAGACTCCATCGACTAAGACCTTGGTAGCGTCCATCTCGACTGGCAAAAGCATGGGCCCCTGCTTCGATGGCACGCCAGTCATTACCAGTGGCAATCAAAATGGCATCAATACCGTTAAAAATCCCTTTATTATGAGTAGCAGCTCGGTAAGGATCAGCCTGCGCAAACTGACTAGCCAAGGCTATCTTCTCCGCAATTTCTCGTCCTTGATCCTTTTGGCGGCTCAAGTAGCGAAAGGCGATACGACAGCTTGAAGTCACCAGAGAATCGGTCGCGTAATTAGACAGGATTCCCATGAGACTCTGTCCCTGACTCAGTTCTTCTAAGACTGGTTTCAAGGCTTCCAGCATGGTATTGAGCATATTGGCTCCCATGGCTTCCTGGGTATCAACATGGAGATAAACAACGAGAAAGTCTGTTTCACCTTTGATCTGCTCTACATGCAAATCACGCGCTCCGCCTCCACGTTTAACGATAGAAGGATAGGCTTGATTGGCAAGCTCCAAGAGCTCAGCCTTCTTGCTGGCAATCTTAGCTTGCACTTGTTCAGGATTAGAAACTTGATAAAGGGCTACCTGTCCAATCATCTGACGCTGATGGACCTGAGCAGTAAAGCCACCTGCACGCTTGATGATTTTACTTGCATAGCTGGCCGCAGCAACCACGGACGGTTCTTCTGTCACATAGGGAACTGTGTATTCCTGACCGTTGACGAGGACCTCTGGGACCAGCGAATAAGGCAGAGAAAAAGTTCCCACTACATTCTCACTCAGCTGGTCTGCCACAGTCACGCTCATCTGTTCATCCTGCTCCAGACTCGCTTGTCTCTCAGGACTAAGGAGCGCCTGAGCTTGCAACAGCTCGAGGCGCTCTTGGTATGATTTTTTAGAAAATCCATTCCAACTTATCTTCATTATTTTTCAACCTTGCTATAACGGCGTTGGTGGTCCACAATTTCAACCAAGGCAAAATCTTGATTTTCATAGCCAGTAAACTGGGCAGAGTTTGTTTCATCCAAGTCCACTTCCTCAAAGAAGACCTTTTCATAGTCTGCAACAGACAGGGCAGTCCGTTGGTTGAGCTTGTTCAAACGGTCTTTATCCAGATAAGCTTCATATCCTTCAACCAATTCACCACTAAAGAACTCAGCTACAGCCCCACTTCCGTAACTATAAAGGGCAATTTTATCGCCAACCTTCAAGCTATCTGTATTTTCCAAGAGAGACAAGAGTCCGAGGAAGAGGGAACCTGTATAGATATTCCCCACCTTTTGACTGTAGAGAATAGACTGGTCAAAATGGCTTTGCAAGAGGTCTTTTTTCTCTTGAGGCAAGTTCTTATCCATGATTTTTTTCAAGCCTTTTAGCGCTAATTTAGGGTAAGGCAAGTGGAAGCAAACAGCTGCAAAATCATCCAAAGTAAGCTGGTAGCGTTTTTGGTATTCAAGCCAAGTCGTTTTCAAACTATCTAGATATTGTTGAGTAGAATAGACACCATTTACATAAGGAGTTGTTGAGTAATTTGGACGCCAAAAATCCATGATGTCACGAGTCTGAGCCACATTGTCATTATTAAAGGCCATAATGCGTGGATTTTGTGTAATCAACATAGCTACACTTCCAGCACCCTGAGTGGGTTCTCCTGGAGTTTCAATACCGTATTTGGCAATATCACTGGCAATGACTAAAACTTTGGACTCTGGAGAATTTTCCACATGCAATTTGGCATAATGAAGGGCCGCTGTCGCTCCATAGCAAGCTTCTTTAATCTCGAAACTACGAGCAAAGGGCTGGATGCCCAGCAAACCATGCACAAAGACGGCTGCAGCTTTACTTTGATCAATTCCTGACTCAGTAGCCACAATGACCATATCAATTTCTGCTCTTTCTTGCTCAGTTAAAATAGAGTCACTAGCACTGGCCGCCAAGGTCACGATATCCTCAGTTAGGGGCGCAATACTCAATTCCTTGAGCAAGAGTCCTTTACTTAATTTTTCAGGGTCAATTCCCCTTGCTTCTGCTAAGTCTTGTAATTTCAAGACATATTGACTGGTCGCAAAACCAATCTTATCAATACCGATTGTCATATTTACCTCTGTTTTATCATTCATGTAAAAAATCGTTCTATACTATTTTATCACAAATAGCAGTAAAAGAGAGAAAAAAGACTTGATTCACCAAATCAAGTCTCTTATGAATCTAACTTTTATGCTGTTTTCGTAAGTGAGAATAAAGTCTGAGAATTACTGTTCCGCTAGCCATGCCAATAGAGATTACCAAAGCCAACATAACAACCAAGGTTGCACTGGCAATGGCATGACTGTAATCTCCTGTCACAAAAAAGGCAGTTGTCCGATAGGAGAGATAACCTGGAACCAGAGGTGCCAAGATGGCTAAGATAAAGACCACAGCAGGTGTCTTATAAAGAATACTTAAAATCTGGCTGACACAAGAACCGATAATGGCTGCAATAAAAGTAGCTACAATGACATTGGTTGGTTCCTTGAGCAAAAGATAAATTAGCCAGACAGCCATGCCCAAAATCCCTCCAGGTAAGAGCATAGAGCGTTGAACATTGAGTACAATTAAAAAAGTGATAATAGCAAGAAGACTTGCTACTGCTTGTAATAAAAAGGTTGTTAGTGTCATATTAGTTCATCAATACCAAGGCGACAGAAGTTCCTGCCCCTAAAGCAAGGGTAATGAGCAGGGATTCAAACATCTTACTCATACCAGAGTTTATGTGGTTAGTCATAATATCACGAACCGCATTAGTCAAGGCAATCCCTGGCACAAACGGCATGACCGCACCAGCTATAATCAAATCTGCCGTTGAAGGAAAACCTGTGTAGCGAGCCCAAAACTGGGCAATCATCCCAAATACAAAAGCTCCAGCAAAGGCTGTCACAAAGGGAATTCGGATAAACTTCTCTACATAGAGGGAAAAGGCAAAACCAAAAAAGGTAGCCACTCCTGCCCCAAGTGCATCGTAGATATTTCCACTAAACATAACCGAAAAGAAAGGAGCACTAAAGGTCGCAGCCAAAGTTACCTGCAACTTAGTATAAGGAAGGGATTGGGCTTGCAAGGCCTTCAATTGCTTGAAGGCTGTCTCTAAATCAAGCTTTCCTCCTACCAACTGACGAGAAATCTGATTCACATCGCAGACTTTTTCGATATTATAAGAAGAGGAAGTCACGCGTTTCATTCGCGAAATATTGGTATTTTCAATGGAGAAAAAGATAGCGGCAGGCATGGCAAGAACATTGCAATCCACAATCCCCTGCGAATGCGCAATCCGAATCATGGTATCTTCTACACGATGAATCTCTGAACCACTTTTGAGGAGAATGGTTCCTGCTAGCATAATCACATCGATGACGGCATTTAATTCTCTTGATTCTTCCATGCGTCCCTCCTTTTATCAACTTCCTCTATTCTATCACAAATCTTGAGTCAAAAAAAATCTTTGCCATGAAATCATGACAAAGATTCTAGTATCATTATGGATTATTTGGGGAAGTATCTCCTCGTTGTGAATTACCTTGCGAGTTTCCTTGTGTTGGAGTGGTTTCTGCATTCCCCGGCTCGTTAGGTTTCCGAGAAGAACTAGACGACGAAGAAGAAGATGAGGATGAAGATGTTGAAGAAGTATGAGTTTGTTTTGCTTTATAAATAGAAATTTTAACACGAGTAGTGCTCAAGTCTACTTTTTCGCCTGCTTTTGGACTTTGCTCTACAACAGTCCCCTCAGCAGTTCCTTCAGGAGCTTTAGACACTTCTACAACTTCGATATTAGCTTTTTTAATGTCATATATCTCTGTAAGATTATTGACTGCAAATTCTCGACTAGAACCAATATAGCTTGGCATTGAAATAGAATTTACTTTTTTAGCAACTGTCAAAACTATTTGAGTTGCCTTGCTAAGATCATAGGTTGTTCCCTCCGGCAAACTTTGTTTCATGATTGTACCGGCTTCGATTTCGTTGGATTCTTCTTCCTCAATCTTAATCAGATTTTCTGGAACCTTCTTACCTTTCAACTCTGCCACTACATCACTGGACCTTCTTCCGAGATAATTTCCGAGTTGGAAAGACTGCTGACCAGAAGACACAATCAAATTAATTTTTGTTCCTTCTTTGCGTGTCGTACCAGCGTCAGGATCGGTACGAATAACACGACCTTCTTCAACCTTATCACTAGCCTCTGTTTTTTCTTCACCAACCTCAAAATTGGCTTTCTTAAGTGCTTCTTTAGCCTCAGCAACCGTCTGACCTGCCACATTTGGAATGGCAATGGTAGCGGGCGTTCTATATAAAATCCATACCAAGGATGCCACAACCAACAAGAAGGTCGCAAATAAAATTGGATAACGTGCTTTCATGCGACGGCGTTTGGTTGGCTTTGGACTAGGTACCGTTTTTTCTGTCTGATGAGGTTGGGGCTTAGGTTGAGGTCTTTCCTCTTGTACCGGAGCTTTAGGAATAGAAGTCAGAGTACTTTGTGGAACTTTAGGAAGAGTTTTAGTATCTGCCTTAGTTGCATCATCAAAGACCAACTTTGGTTCATTGCGACGATTGTAAGACAAACTACTAGACAAATCCACATACATTTCAGCGACTGATTTGTAACGATCTGTTAATTTCTTAGCAGTTGCCTTAATAACAACATTCTCTAAAGCCTGAGGTACAGATGGATTTTCAGCTATAACCGATGGCAGCGGTTTCTGGAAATGCTGGAGGGCGATGGTCACTGCACTATCCCCATCGTAAGGAATATGACCTGTCAGCATCTCATAGAAAATAATCCCCATGGCATAGATATCACTCTGCACAGTTGCTTTAGAACCACGCGCCTGCTCTGGCGATAAATAATGAACTGAACCTAGCATTGAGTTGGTCTGAGTCAGACTCGTCTCTGCAAAGGCTACTGCAATCCCAAAGTCTGTAACCTTGGCAGTCCCATCTGGGGTCAAAAGGATATTTTGCGGTTTCAAGTCCCTGTGAACAATTCCTCGAGTATGGGCTAAGCGCATAGCCAAGAGGATTTGTCCCATGATTCGAATCGCTTCTTCATTTGAAAGAGGGTGATGTTCCTTGATATAGCGTTTGAGGTCTAATCCAGCAACATATTCCATTGCGAGATACTGTTGTCCCTCTTCTTCACCGATATCTGTAATCCGAACGATATGAGGATGGTCCAGATCTGCCATAGCTCTCGCTTCCCGCTGAAAACGAGCCACTGCAATAGGATCTGTCTGGTAGTTGGTCCTCAGGACCTTCACTGCCACTTCTTCACCGTCCAAAATCAAATCCTTGGCCAAATAGACATCTGCCATGCCTCCTCGACCAATTTGTTTGATAATCCGATACCGCCCGGCAAAAATCTTGCCGATTTGGATCATTCTGTTGCCTCCTCATTAACAGCAATAAGGGCAACTGTGATATTATCCAATCCACCAGCATTGTTGGCAAAACGGATCAAGGTTGCTGCCTTATCTGCCAAAGAAATATCGCTGGTTACAATATCAGAAATCTCACTGCCTGAAATCATATTTGTCAAGCCATCACTATTGAGTAAGAGATAGTCTCCCGGCTCAAGGGTAATCATTCCAAAATCAGGCTGAATTTCGTCTTTTTGACCGATTGACTGGGTAATAATATTTTTCTGTGGATGGCTAGCAGCTTCTTCAGGTGTCAATTGACCAGCCTTGAGCAATTCATTGACCAAGGAATGGTCGCTCGTTAACTGGTGATATTCTTCTCCACGAATCAAACCGATACGAGAATCCCCAATGTGGGCATAGATAGCCTGATTATCAATAATGGCTACAGCCTCAAGGGTTGTTCCCATTCCTTTATAGGCTTCATTTTGTCCCAATTGGTTAATCCTTTGATTTTCAATCTCAAGGTTGTTAGCAAACCATTCACGTACTTCATTAACTGTATCGATTTGAGTATCGACCCAAGCTACACCTAGGTCTGTTACCGCCATTTCACTAGCGATATTCCCTGCGCGATGACCTCCCATACCATCAGCTAGGATAATCATAGTACGTCCAGCTCTATTGACATAGTGGTTGACATAGTCTTGGTTATTTGTTCGTTTCTGACCAACATCTGTTAATAATGAAATTTCCATGTGTTAGTTCCTTCCTAATCCGATATCTTGCGAAATTGACTGATGAAGAATCCATCACTTCCATACAATTCAGGGGTGATGAGGATACAGCCATCTTTCATGATATCCTTACATTCATGTTCTAGCGTTACCTGCTCAAATTCAGGATGACTTTCTAAAAATGCCTGTACGACTTGAAAGTTCTCCTCTGAGACGATAGTACAGGTACTATAAGTTATTATACCACCTTTGCCTAGTGTTTGACAAACACTACCTAATATTTCTAGCTGAATTTCCTGCAAGGACGCGAAATCTGCCGTTTCTTTATTGTATTTGATGTCTGGTTTTCGACGCAGAAGACCAATTCCTGAACAGGGAGCATCTACCAAAATCTTATCAAAAGAATCCCGACTAAAAAACTCATGCACCTTTCTGGCATCCAATTTTTGCGTTTGAATCCGATCTGCAACTCCTAAACGTTGGGCATTTTCTTGGATTAAGTCCAACTTGTGGTCATACAAGTCCAAAGCAGTGACCTGACCTGTCGTGAGATAAGAGGCTATATGGGCTGTTTTTCCACCCGGAGCCGCACAGGCATCTAGAACCTGCTCATCACCTTGTAAATCGAGCGTCGGAGCAACCAATTGACTAGACTCGTCTTGGATGGTAATGGTTCCATCCGCAAACAAATTATGGCCTGCAAAATGCCCTTGTTCCTTAACCAGACCAGTGGTTGCTAAAAGGGAATTATTCGCCTCCAACAAGACTTGAATTTCCTCTTTTCGGCTTAAATCAGCCACACGAATACTGGCCTTGTTGCGCACTAACAGGCTTTCAAAGATAGCTTGTGCTCGCTCTTCACCGTACTCTTCCTTAAGTTTAGACACCAACCAAACCGGAAGAGAATAGGCAATGGAATCACGCTTGTTTTTCGTTTGATGCTGGCAATATCTGGCCAGCCTTCACGCAGAATACGACGAAGGAGGGCATTGACCAATTTTTCACTGCCTTTTTTACGGACTTTGGCTAGTTCTACCGCTTCATTAACCACAGCATGGTCTGGAATCTTATCCAGATAGCGGAGCTGGTAGGCACTCATGAGGAGAAGGACATAAAGCCAACTGTCTAACTGGTCTCTGTCTTCGATAAAGTGGGATAGGTACCATTCCAGAGTCAGTTTACGGGCTACCGTTCCATAGACCAGCTCGGTCACCAAGCCCTTGTCTGCTGCCGAAAGTTGACTTCCCTTGAGATGCTTATTTAAGGCAATATTTGAGTATGCTTGATTGACAAAAACATCCTCTAATACTGCTAGGGCTAAACTTCTAGCCGTTTCTACTTTAGTCACCAAATCGTTCTCCTACAGTCAATGTCCGTCCAACTCCGTTGAGGAAGGAAGCAATGTCCATCTTAGGCTTACCAGCTGGCTGCACTTGTTTGAGAGACAAAGCTCCTTCAGCCGTTGCGACAATCAATTCTTTCTTGCCGATAGAGAGGATCTCACCTGGATTTCCCTGACCATCTACTGGTAGGGCTTCATAAATCTTAAAGCGGTCGCCCTTAAGGAAAGTATGGGCAACAGGCCAAGGGTTCATCCCACGGATTTGGTTAAAGAGTTGACGATTGCTTTTATTCCAGTCCAGTTTTTCTTCCTCTGGCTTGATGTTTGGCGAGAAAGTAACTTGACTTGGATCCTGGGGTTCAGGTTTGAGATCACCAGCAATGTAGGCAGGCAAAGTGTCCAAAAGCAAATCACGACCAACTAGCGCCAATTTCTCAAACAAGGTGCCGACATTGTCCTCATCCGTAATCGGAATACTACGACGAGAAATCATATCCCCTGCATCCATTTCCTTAACCATTTCCATAATGGTCACACCAACTTCCTCATCCCCTTGAATCAAGGCATAATGGATTGGCGCTCCACCACGGTGTTTAGGAAGAAGAGAAGCGTGAACATTGACCGCAAAATCCATGCTATCAAGGAGTTTACTTGGGAGAAACTGGCCAAAAGCAGCAGTCACAATTCCATCTGCTCCTAGCTTCATAATAGCTTCCATCTCTGGACTTCCAGATAATTTTTCAGGTTGGTAGATAGGAAGTCCTGCTTCTTTGGCAGCCTGCTTGACTGGGGTTTCTTGGATCACTTTTTTACGACCAACAGCACGGTCTGGCTGGGTCACGACGGCTAGAATTTCGTAACGGTCATCTGTCAAAAGTCCTTTTAAGACTGTTGCTGAAAAGTCGGGGGTCCCCATAAAGATTAGTTTTGTCATATCTTCTCCTTCTTATAAAAATTGCTGTGGCTCATGGTCAATGCTGAGACGGAGCTCACTATTTTCCCGTTCTTGAGTTAGGGCCAAGACCTTGTTGAGGGTCGGCCCCAGCTCATCTTCTAAACGGTATTTAATTAAAATCTGGTAATGATAGAGGTTGTGGGTACGAGCAATAGGTTTTGGCGTTGGCCCTAGAATGTGACTGGTCTCTGACAAGCCTGACCGCAAAATATTCATAACTTCATAGGCACGTTTGACCACCTCTTCTTCTTTCTTGTGAGAAAGGGTAATTCCAATCGTGAAATAGTAAGGTGGATAACCTAGTTGCCGTCTGATTCCCATTTCATAAGCATAAAATCCTTCGTAGTCCTGATCTTTGGCAAACCGAATAGCATAATGCTGAGGATTATAAGACTGGATCAAGACCTGACCTGCTTTTTCAGCCCGTCCTGCTCGACCTGCCACCTGAGTTAAGAGTTGGAAGGTTCTCTCAGAAGAACGGAAATCAGGAAGATTCAAAGCTGTATCCGCATTTAGAACTCCGACTAAGGTCACATTTGGAAAATCCAAGCCCTTGGCAATCATCTGAGTACCTAGCAAGATATCTGCTTCTCCTCGTCCAAACTGGTCAAGAAGAGATTGATGACTACCTTTCTTACGAGTCGTATCCACATCCATCCGCAAAATGCGGGCCTGGGGAAAGAGTTCTGCCAGCTCGTCATAAGCCTTCTGTGTCCCTGTCCCATAGTAACGAATACTTCGGCTCTTACAGTTAGGACAGACCTGTGGAATATCCTTCGAAAAACCACAATAATGACAATTCATGGTCTTGGTATCCATGTGCAAGGTTAGAGAAATGTCACAGTTGGGACAAGTATCCACCGTCCCACACTCCCGACACATGACAAAGCTAGAATATCCACGGCGATTGAGCATGAGAACCACCTGCTCTTTTTTAGCCAGACGATCCTGAATAGCTTCTAGCAAAGGGGGCGTAAAATTTGACGTCTCATTTTGTCCGATATAGTCTCGAAAGTCAATCACTTGAACCTCAGGGATTGTAGCCAAAGGATTGGCACGTTGCGTCAGATGTAAGTGTTGATAGACACCTTTTCCAGCCCGAGCACGGCTCTCTAAGCTCGGTGTCGCAGACCCAAGCACCAAAGCTGCTCGATTATACTGGGCCCGTAAAATAGCGACCTCTCGAGCATGGTAACGAGGATTGCTGTCCTGCTTATAAGTCGCTTCATGCTCTTCATCAATAATCATAACACCTAGATTTTTCAGTGGAGCAAAGATAGCCGATCTGGCGCCAACAACAACTTGAGCATCGCCACGTTCTACCTTGCGCCATTCGTCATACTTTTCACCATTGGATAGGCCTGAGTGAAGAATGGCAACCTTGGCACCAAAACGAGCGATAAAACGCTCCGTCATCTGAGGGGTCAAGGAAATCTCAGGTACCAGCAAAATAGCTGTCTTGCCCCTATCCAAGGCCCCTTGGATAATCTGCAAGTAAACCTCGGTCTTCCCACTTCCTGTAATCCCTTGAAGGAGGAAGGGAGGATGATGACTGCCAATCGCACTGGCAACCGCATCACGCGCCTGTCTTTGCTCTGGATTCAATTCCAAAGGCTGACTTACTTCAATCCCTTCAAAATAAGCAGCCGAGCGTTGAACTTCCTTTTGGACTATGGTCACAGCACCTTGTTCTACAAAGAAGTTGACTTGCTCCCGCGAGTAGGACTCTAACAAACTAGCCAAGGAAGCACTCTCAGGATGAGACAGCAAGTAATCTCTCAGTTCCAACTTTTTCTTGGCACGTGTAGAAATCTCTACACTTTCTAATTGAGCAAGGTCTACCTCATACCAAGACTGAGTCTTGACCTTCTTTTGATCAATCGCCTGATATTCTAGACCAAGCAGGCCTTTTCTAGTCAAACGCATCATTTCAGCTTGCTTACCTAAATCTAGAGAAGAAAAGGCAAGTGAATCTTCTGAACCAAACAAGCGCTCTCGGTCTTCATGACTTAGGCCTTCCAGAGGATAGAGAATCTTGTCATAGCTGGAGTTTAGAAATCCCGGTAACATAGCCTTGAGGATAGAGATTTTATAAGAAAAGACGGACTTTCGTAGCTCTTCAGCTAGCCAGAGTTGTTCTTGCGTGAGAACAGGAGAAAAATCCAGCACCTCCGCAATATCTTTTAAATCTTGATTAGCCTCTTCTTCATCCAATCGGGACTCCAAACCAAGAACAATCCCTTGAATCAGGCGATTTCCCTTACCAAAAGGCACATGAACCCTCATCCCAACTTCCAGCATCCCCTCAAATTCCTCAGGAATCCTGTAACTATAGGGCTGATCCGTCTGCATCAAGGGCACATCTACGATAATCTTAGCTATAGACATCTTCTCACCTCCTCCTTGTCAGTACATTCTTGCAATAGAAAAAATAAGATTGAGTCCCCCCAACCTTAAATTTTTTCACCATCTTCTTTTTCTTTAGCAATTTGCTCTTTGATTTTCTTTTCTTCTTCTTCTTTGCGGCGTTTTTCTTCTTCGATACGGCGACGCACAGCTTCACGTTTTCCTTCTGGATCTGGGTGAATTGTAACGTTTCCTGATTCGATTTCTTCTAAAGCGCGAAGAGTTGATTTTTCAGACTTGAAACCTTGAGTTGCTGGCGCACCTGCTTCTAATTCGTGGGCACGTTTTGCTTCCAAGATTACGAGTGAATATTTTGATGGAACCTTGTCGAGCAAGGTATCAATAGAGGGTTTTAACATCATTTTCTTGTACCTATTTTCTAAATTTTATCGAGTAGTTGGAGATTTTGGTAACATCTCCTGATAGTGACCAATGACACGATCCACACGGAAGTGCTCTGCTTCGATCACACGTTTGACACGCTCAGCAGCTAGGGGCACCTGATCGTTGACAATCGCATAATCATACTCACGCATGAGGGCAATTTCTTCCTTGGCTTTTTCGATTCGTTGGGCAATCACTTCTGCACTGTCTGTTCCACGTCCCACCAAACGATCTTGCAATTCATCCAAATCTGGTGGTGTCAGGAAGATAAAGACAGCATCTGGAACCTTTTTCTTGACCTGAAGAGCGCCTTGAACTTCAATTTCAAGGAAAACATCGATTCCCTTGTCCAAGGTTTCATTGACATAGGTCAGAGGAGTTCCATAGTAGTTGCCGACATATTCTGCGTATTCCAACATCTGTCCTTGACGAATCAGTTCTTCAAACTCTTCGCGAGTGCGGAAGAAATAGTCAACACCGTCCACTTCTCCAGGACGTTGTGCGCGTGTCGTCATCGATACAGAGTATTGAAATTGGTTTTCAGAACTCTCAAAAATCTCTCTTCTAACCGTTCCTTTACCAACCCCTGAAGGACCAGAAAAAACGATTAGTAAGCCTCGGTCTGCCATTGTGTCTCCTTTTAGTCAGTCTGTGAAATAACATTTCTCTAGAATAATGGCAAAAAGCCAGATTATCCTTTACAGTCTTTCTATCTAGTGTAACAAAAAAGCAGTAATTTTTCAACTGCTCTTTCTTATTTATTTAGATTTATACAAGGTATCCCCTTAAAATATACTTGCCTTTTTATTCTATTTAAGAGATAATAAAACGACTAATATAAAAAGGAGAAGTTTATGGGAAATTATAAAGGAAAAAATGTTGATGAAGCGATTGAAAATGGCTTATCTGAACTCAATCTCAAAAAAAGTGAAGTCAAAATCAATATTATTGATCATGGAAATGCCGGAATTTTTGGTTTTTTTGAAAAAGAAGCTGAGGTTGAAATCACACCATTAAGCCCACTGGAATTGAAGGTAAAAAATTAATTCCATATTTAATTGGTGCAGGTGTAACATTTATAATTCTTCTTTTAGTTCTATTTGGAGGAAACTCAGATAAATCAACTACTGGTTCTACCCCTTCATCTACAGAAACTAGTAGCGTTGTTGAAAAATCTGTCGAGAAAACTAGTGAATCATCCTCTACATCATCAAGTTCGACGCCTGCTTCCTCTAGTTCAACTAACACCACATCAAGCTCGACCGAAACCTCGTCAACAAGTCCATCCCAATCAGCTGTCATCACGACTGAAAACAATGAGGAATTTAAAGCACTATTGCAAACTGATGACTCAAGCACCATAACAAATTTTATTCAAAAATATAAAGGTCAAGTCATCGAATTTGATGGACACATAGCAGATATTGCACACTATAAAAATTACAAAACAAAATTCGATATGCTTATTTATAGCGGAAATTATTTAGGAGCAGAACAAGCACCTTCGGGACCAAACTTCAAATTTGTAAATATAACAACAGTTTCTAACGCCGCTTTCAACTCTTTTAATGGCGAAAATATTTCTAAAGGCCAAAATGTACATATAAAAGCACAAATTGGAAACTATAACTCCACTCAAGATTTAGTCTACCTATCTCCAATTGAGGTTTCGCCTCGATAATATAACGAATTATTTCAAATAATTTATTCAAAAAACTGAAGTCAGATTCTCTTCTGACCTCAGTTTTTTATTATTTAGCATAATCTACTGCACGCAACTCGCGAATCACGGTTACCTTGATATTTCCTGGGTAATCGAGATTGTTTTCAATTTTCTCACGAACTTTGTGAGCCAAGATTGTGACTTTGTCGTCCTTGATTTGTCCTGGATTGACCATGATGCGGATTTCACGTCCTGCTTGAAGGGCAAAGCTATTTTGTACTCCTTCAAAGCCGTTGGCGATTTCTTCCAAGTCATGGAGACGCTTGATATAGCTTTCAAGAGACTCACTACGAGCACCTGGACGTGCCGCGCTCAAGGCATCTGCTGCAGCAACGATTACTGCAATCACGCTTTCAGCTTCAACATCACCGTGGTGGCTAGCAATCGTATTAACCACAACTGGATGCTCCTTGTACTTACGTGCCAATTCCATACCGATTTCAACGTGGCTACCCTCAACCTCACGGTCAATGGCTTTCCCGATATCGTGAAGGAATCCAGCACGACGGGCAAGAGCCGCATTTTCACCAAGTTCGCTCGCCATGATACCAGCCAACTTAGCAACCTCAATCGAATGGCGCAAGACATTTTGTCCATATGAAGTACGGAACTGCAAACGTCCCATAATCTTCATCAAGTCTGGATGGAGGTTCGGCGCACCAATCTCATAGGCAGCAGCCTCACCGTATTCACGAATCTTATTGTCAATCTCCTGACGGTTTTTCTCAACCAACTCTTCGATACGAGCTGGGTGAATACGACCATCTTTGAGCAACATTTCCATAGTCATACGGGCAATCTCACGACGAATCGGGTCAAATCCTGACAAGGTCACCACTTCTGGTGTATCGTCGATAATCACATCAACCCCTGTCAAGCTTTCAAAGGTACGAATGTTACGACCTTCACGACCGATAATGCGTCCCTTCATAGTATCATCTGGCAGATGAACTGTTGAGTTTGTTGACTCCGCTACATATTCACCAGCGATACGTTGCATTGCTTGAACCAGAATGTCCTTGGCCATTTTGTCAGAACGTTCCTTGACCTCTTGCTCAGCTTCGCGAATGCGACTGGCAATCTCCTTAGTCAAGTTCTCCTCTGTCTGAGCCAAGATAATATCTCGTGCTTCTGCCTGAGACAGAGCACCAATACGTTCTAGTTCAGCTTCTTTTTGTCTTTCGACTTCCTCTAATTGCTCTTCACGCGCATCAAGGTTTTTCGCTCTATCAGAAATACTTTGTTCTTTTTGTTCAAGTGTTTGTTCTTTACTCGTCAAATTGTCGTCCTTACGGTCAAGGCTAGTAGCTCTCTCTGTCAAACGACTTTCGATTTGTTTGAGTTCTTGACGTTCTGATTTGAATTCAGCGTCCACTTCTTCACGGTATTTTCTGGCTTCTTCTTTGGCCTCCAATAGTGCTTCTTTTTTAAGAGACTTACTTTCACGCTTGGCTTCATTAACAAGTAAATCCGCTTCACGCTCAGCTTGTCCACGTAAATTAGTTGCTTCTTGTTCAGCATTTAAAAGCATCAACTCCGCAGCTTCCTGAGATGATTTCATCTTAGCTGAGATGCTGACATATCCAATGACTAAACCAATGATGACGGCAAAAACAGCAATCGCAAGCGACATGATTTCCATGTTTTTACCTCATTTTATTGTTATTCCGAATGACATACATTCTTTTACATTCTACCATAAAAAAGTGATTTTCACAAACCTAAAATAGAATATGTTTTGGGGAAATTGGAGTTTATTTCACTAAAATATATCTGTGCAATCCTTATTTCTTAGAAATAGTTGCTTAGTAGAGATTTGAGAAAAGTCTACCTTTCAGTAGACTTAATAATGATCTTTGAAAGACAAGAAAGCCACGCTATCTCCATCCATCATATAAATCAAGCGATTTTCTGCATCAATACGACGTGACCAAGCTCCTTGGTAGTCATACTTGAGTGGTTCTGGTTTACCTATTCCTGTAAAGGGATCACGTTGAATATCCTTGATTAGTTTATTGATTCTTTTTAACGTTTTCTTATCCTGATTTTGCCAGTAGCAATAATCTGCCCAGGCATCTTCTGTAAACTTGAGCAGCATTTCTTACTCCTCAATAACATGGACCTGAGTGCTTCCAGCACGAACTTGAGCCATTCCTCGCAAGACCTTGTCAGATAGTTCCTTATTTTGAGCGATTCTCAGAGTTTCTTGAATACTATCCCACTCGCTCTTTGAAAGGACTACAATGTCCTCGTCTGGATTTTTATTAACCACCGTCAAAGGCTCAAATTCATCGTTTACCTTCTTCATGTAGTCTTTTAAATGATTTCGGAACGTTGAGTAAAGAACTGCTTCCATAACCATACCTCGTTTTACCTCTTTTCCACTATTATACACAAAAAGAAAGAAATTGTCAGGAACTTGTACAAGATTTTCTTTTCTATCTATTTATTCGTAAAAAATATCAAAAAGCCTACTTCACAGTAGACTTAGTTTGTTTCTATTCTAATCGGCACTCTTCCAAAATTCTGCTCTGCTATACTTGGATTTCCAAGTTGGTAAATCTGATCTGCCTTTTGAGTCATAGCATCCCAAGGTTCTTTTCCAATTCGGCTAACTAGATTAACCTGTACTTTCAGAGACTTAAGGTGTTGTCTGCCATTTTCAGTAAATCCAAGGACATGAATCCCTTCTGGCAAATCACTTTCTCTAGCTTGCACCAAAATATAGGTCAAAAGGCGTCTGACACGCGCCTTGGTGTAACGTTTGGTCGCAACCGCATCGACTAATTCTTCTACAGACTGTGCTGTTTTAATAGCTTCATTAATGCGCACAGCCATTTCTTGATTGACCTGATAGATGGTGGTTAGGTCGGGATTTGACAAGATTTGATAGCGGAGCAAAGGAAAATAGTCGTCCCAACTCACCTTATTAGCCTGCTTAAAGAGAGCAACAGAAGGCATAAAGTGTTCTAAGAAATATTGGTCCTTCTGGTGTTGACGGAGGGCTGTTGCCGAAGCAAAGTCCACATCCTTGTCCACAGAATGGTAACCAGCCCCCTGACGCTGAATCGGATGGAGTTTGATGTTGCGTCCTGCAACCGCCTTGGCATAGGCCAGAGCAAGAACATGATTTGGCGTATTGCCAGAAAAATCAAGACCTGCAAATTCCTTCCACATAGCTTGGGTTTTCTGGGGATAAGAGAGAGAATCAGGTAGATTTTCCACAAATTTCTCCATCTCAGCACCTTTCTCTGTGTATAAGTCAGCAATTTTCTGATAATCCAGAACTTCCTCTGTCCCAAAGGATAACCTATCAATACCCAGCCTAGCCAAGATATCCACAGCACCTTGACCAAAGAAATCTGCTGCCTGAACACTGACTAAAAAGGGCAATTCTACTACCAAATCTGCGCCATTTTCCAGTGCCATCTGGGCTCGTGTCCACTTGTCAACGATAGCAGGCTCTCCACGCTGCATGAAATTTCCAGACATGGCTACGATTTTCAGCCCCTCAGCCTGATCCAGCAGGTATTTGTGCCCATTATGAAAAGGATTGAACTCCGCTATAATGCCTGTGATGGTCATGATAATCTCCTACTTCTGCGCCACAAAAAACCAACGGGTACTAGTTTCTGTAGGCTCTTTGTCCTCAAAGTCTGCATAAAGTTTGAAGGATTTGAAACCAGCCTGTTCCAGCAAAATATCATAGGTCAGAACCTCATAAGTCCGCTCCTCATGCACTTCATCGTGGCGACTAAAGGAACCGTCCGCCTCCTTGATAAAGAAAGTCAGCTCATGGACGATGGAGTGAGGTGCTTCGTCCTCGTAGGTATCCCAGAGCATGGCGAAATCTTCCGCATTTTCATGGTAAGAATAGCCTGGAAAAATTTCATCCGTCTGGTAAGTCGAATGCACGTCAAAGATGAAAACTCCGTCTTCGTTGAGGACATTATAGACTTCCTTAAAGACGTCCCCTACTTCCACCTCATCCGGCATGTAGCAGACAGAGTCCGAATAACAAGTGACAAAATCATATTGACCCACCTTGGACAAATCCAGCATATTGCCTTCAATAAAATCAATCTTTTGCTTGGCTGCAGCCGCTCTCTTCTCGGCAATCTTCAACATATCCCCACTCAAGTCAAGTCCAGTCACATCAAAACCAGCCTGAGAGAAGCGCACAGATTGAATTCCTGTCCCACAAGCCAATTCCAAGAGTTTCTTTCTCTCCTTGGTCTTAGGCAAGTGACGCAGAGAAAAATCCGTCCATTTGTCGTATAAACTATCGTCCATGACCGCATCATAGACCGCTGCAAAAGTTTCATAAGTTGCCATAATCATGATACCAAGAGCCTCCATGGCAAACACCACTCGCTCTTTACCTTTCCATCAATTTTCTAAAATAAGCAAAGAAACCCAGTTGACTGCAACTGAGTTCATCTTCTAAGCAAGAGTTTCTGAAATATCTACTGAATTCGCCTCATGCCATAGCTTTTCTAGGTTATAGTGGGCACGCATTTCTTCTGAGAAGATATGCACGACAACAGCACCGAGGTCCAGCAAGACCCAGCCTCCCGCTGCATCGCCTTCGATATGGCTGCCTTTAAAGCCTGCTTCCGCTACTTTTTCACGAATATTATCAGCGATAGCGTCCAACTGACGGCTATTCATTGAACTAGTAATAACAAAGTAATCCGTCACGCTAGTCAAATCTTGTACGTCAAGTGCGAGGATATCCTCCGCACGTTTCTCATCAGCCGCTTTCACGACTAGTTCTAGTAATTCTTTTTCGTTCATTTAGTCCTCTTTTAAAAAATATTTTTATAATCTAGGACATCTGCAAAGCGATTCTCCCAAATGTCCTCATAAAATTCATTTATCGTTTCTGCTGGAATGTCATCCCCATCAAAGGTTGTGACAGCACCTTCTGGAATAATCAGCTGATAGCCATATTCAAAGGCAACCTTGACAGAGGTATCCACACAATATTCTGTCTGCATGCCACATAAAACTAATTTTTCAATCCCCTGTTTATCCAAGTATTCTTTTAAGCCAGTTTCTTTGAAAATACTATTATACTTCTTCTGAAAGACCTTTTCATCAGATTTTCGATTTAAAAGCGCAGATAACTGCCAATCTTCTGATGTTTGAGCTTCAGAGTTCTCAATATGTTGAACATAGATAATTTCAATATTCTTGCTTCTAGCCTGATTTTGTAAATAAGAAATTTTTTCCAATAGACTTTTTGTCTGGAACCCAGTTTCCACTAAAATATTCTGAACATCAATGATTATAAAAGCCGTCTTCATTTAGTCCTCTTTCAAATAGTGCACAAAGGCGTTATAGGTTTCAAGGGTTTGGGGATAGATAGGGAATCCCTGATGAGCCAGATGCTCCACAGTGCGAGCTGTTTCGTAGGCCACCGCCTTATTAAGCGATAGACTTGCAATCTCACGCGCCACATCCACCCCTGGAAAGGCACGATTATGCTCTATATAGTCTGCGACGTAGATAACCTTATCAAGATCAGTCATCTGATCCGCCCCAACTGTATGGATTTCAATAGCTCGCAAGATTTCTGAATCATGCAAATCCAGGTCTTCTTGAATCTTGTATATACCAACCATGCCATGCCAGACATTATTGCCCCAGTTTTTGAGGTCAGGGTCTAGCTGATAACGGCCAATCAAGTCTAGAAATTCCTGATTTGACAGCTTTTTAGCATAGTCATGAAGAAGGCCTGCTAGGCCTGCTTTCTCGGTATCGACTCCAAATCGCTGAGCCAATTCTATGGCTGCACGCTCCACACCCAAGCAATGGGTTAAACGTTTTTCAGGTAGAAGCTCTGCCATTTTTTCCAACAAAGCCTCGCGAGAGCAATTGATATAGTCTTGGTATGCCATCAGTAAAGCCCCTCCTTCTCGATATAGTCTAGTACAGGCTGAGGCAGGAGAAAGTTGGGTTTCCGACCTTGGACAAGGAAGTCACGCACCATGCTAGACGAGATATCCATGAGAGGCACATCCACCCAGATAACTGGATAAGAAGTTCCAGCCTTGTAGCGTGGGCGCTGAACTCCCACAAACTGAACCATATCTACCAGTTCATCAATTCGGTACCACTTAGGCAGATAGTCCACCATATCGGCACCGATGATAAAGTAATAATCCGTATCTGGATTCTTCTCTGTTAAAATCTTCATGGTGTCGTAGGTATAGGAAATACCCTTGCGCTCTAACTCGATTGTTTCAATGGATAGACCTTCAATTCCCTCAATCGCCAACTCAAGCATCTTGAGACGGTGATGTTCAGGGATGGTTTCCTTTTTATCTACGTGAGGGGGTTGGTATTCAGGCATGAGCAAGACTTGATCCAGTCCTAACTGCTGGCGTACTTGGTCCGCAACAACCAGATGGGCATTGTGAACAGGGTTAAAATTCCCCCCTAAAATCCCGACTTGTTTGCGTTTTTTCTCCTTGATTTCTGGCTCCAACTCTACCTTGGTAAAGGGAGTCAATAGTTCGATTGCCATAGGCTAGTCTCCTTTATTTCTCTGTAAAAACAGTTGTTTGGAGTATGGGGGTTAAATTTCTTTGACTTTTTTAGAAATCTTGCGATTTTCTTTCTTGCTGGATTGTTTAAACAAAATCAAGATTCGTCCGATTTTTTGGACTGTGTCCACACCGATTTCTTCTTCCAAAATTTCAGCTACTTCGTGGATATTTTCATCAGTGTTTTGTAAGAGCGTTACTTTAATCAATTCGCGGGCATCAAGAGCTTGACGGACGCTGGTTTTGATTTGGTCGTTAAGGCCATTTTTCCCGATTTGGATGATGGGTTTGAGGGTGTGTGCCTGGCTGTTGAGGAAGGCACGTTGTTTTGATGTTAATGACATAATTTCTTTAAAAGAGTTTCTTTTTATACTTTTCTGAAGTGGTGACGGACGTCAGCAAAGTCCTTTGGACTTTCATGACTAAAATTTGAGCCTAAGGTCTCAAATTTTCCGCAGTTGGTACAATCACTTGTACCAACTAACACCACGACGAAAAGTATTCTCTATGGGGTTCGCCCTGCTCGTCCGAGTTCAGAAAACCCTTTCCTTTCTGTGTTTAAATAATTGCTTTTCGTGTGACGACGGCAACGCCTTCTGGTGCCCAGGCGGCGACTTTTGCGGTGCCTGTTACGCGGATCCAGCCGAGTCCAGAAATGACTAGGTCTGTCTTGTCCTTGATGGTAAATACATGCTCAACCAGTTTAGGAAAATCTTCTTTTTCCTTACTATTTGGTGGGGTCAGTAGGGTTCCGACGTGTTTATCGTAAAAGGTACTCGCTCCTTCGAGCTTGGTTCGGTGGAGTTTGAGTTCATTGTCAAAGAAGGCTGTGAAACCTTGCTTGTCACCTGCAATGAAGTCAAAGCGTCCCAAGCCACCTAAAAATAGGGTTTGCTCGGGATTAAGCTGATAGGTTTTTGGCTTGATTTCCTTTTTAGGGCTGACATACTTGAGATTTTTGGCCGTCAAGTAATGAGCCATTTGGTGACGGTGAATAATCCCCGGCGTATCGTAGATATAAGATCCGTCGTCAAGCGGAATCTCGATCTTATCCAAGGTTGTCCCTGGGAAGCGCGAAGTCGTAATGACATTCTGGTCACCCGTGATTTCTTGGATAATGGCATTGATTAGAGTTGATTTTCCAACGTTGGTCACACCGACCACATAGACATCGCGTCCCTTACGGTAGTGTTCAATTTTGTCAATGACTTCCTTGATGGCATGTTTGTTTTGGGCTGAAGTTAGGACGACATCGACTGGACGAAGACCTTCTTCATGGGCACGTTCCATGAGCCACTGGCTAATCTTGCTCGGCTTAACTGACTTAGGGAGGATATCTTTTTTATTTCCAACCAAGAGGACATCATTGCCTGATACAAAGCGTGGCAAGCCTGGAATGACAGAGCCATTAAAATCAAAGATATCAATGACATTGACCACTAAGGCATCACTGTCTCCCACCTCGTGCAAGAGCTTGAGGAAATCATCGTCCGTCAACTGGACATCCGTGATTTCATTGTAGTGGCGGAGACGGAAACAACGTTGGCAATAGATTTCACCTGTCTCCAAACCTTTTTCAAGTGCCGACTGGGGGGTAAAACCAAGACCAGCCTTATCTGTCGTCTGAATGGTTGCTCCACAACCAATACAGAGAATTTCTTCCATAGTTAAATTCCTTTTTTATATGTAATCGGTCCGTACTTTTCAGTGATTTTTCGCATCACACGACGCTCACGAGCTCGGTTAATCTGCGTTTTGATCGAGTCATGTTGGACCAAGGGTTTGACTAAAATCGAGCGAATGCCTGCACGGTGAGCCGCTCGAATATCTGTCATAAGTTGATCGCCAACCATGACTACTTCACTTTTCTCATAGTGGAATTCCTTCATGGCACGATCAATCCCAAATGTGAAGGGCTTCAAGGCCCAGTAAACGTAATCAATCCCAAACTTCTCAACTGCTCTTTGGACGCGTTTCTTAGTGTTATTTGAGACTACGATGATGCGAATGCCCGCGTCACGGAGATCATGTAGCCATTGCTTCATCTCTGGCGTCCCGTCAGGGTTGTTCCAAGCAATGAGGGTATTGTCCAAATCGACCAAAACAGCCTTGATTCCATGCGCCTGCAGGCTTGGGACTGTCAGATCATAGACTGCTTCCACAGCAAAGTCTGGCATGTAGTTTTCAATCACCATTTTGGCTCCTTTTCTTTTATTTTCTAGTAATTTTCTTCAGCCATTGAGATAAGGCCACCCATAAAATCAAGCTAGTCATTAAGATATAAATCCAAGCATTTGGCTCTTCTGTAAATGGTAGAGGAACATTCATTCCGAAGAAACCTGTAATAACCGCAAGTACTGCTAGTAAGACGGAGATAATAGTCAAAATTGACAAACTATCATTCAAGTTATTGTTTAGGATGTTGTTGTAAGAAGCTGAGAGTTGTTGCAAGACTTGAGAAATCAAGTCTGTCATAGACACCAACTGATGGGCTTCAATCATGGCATCATCAAACTGCTCTCGTTCGACATCATTAAATCTCCGATAAAGAGCATGGCCCTGGATATGTTCCAAGAGGAGTCGATTTTGTTTTGCTGCTGCTGTCAAGTAAACCATACCAGTCTCCAAGTCAGAGAGGGCGAAGAGATTTTTCTTTGTTGTAGTTTGACGTAGCAAGGCACTAATTTCGTCCTTACTTTTATCCATCTCTTCAATGACAGGATAATAAGCGTTACTGATAATCTCTAAACCAGCAAAGAGAAACTTGTAAATAGAAAGCGACTCATGGCTATCCAGATAAGCTGACATCTGATCAATGACATAAGCATTCTTATGGTTGCTGATGGTAATCATTCGTTGTCTTTCGACGATAAAGGTCATGGGAATCGCTTCATAATATTCTTTGTCTTTTTCTAAATCAAGAACATTATAAATAAAGGTTACCGTCTCCGTTTCACGGTTATAATCCATATGAGCTCGTTCATTTCTATCCAGAGCATACTCAATGGTTTCCTTGTCCAATCCATAGATGTCAGAAAGATCTTCCATATTTTTAATCTTATCCACATCAAGGTCTATCCAGGTACAACCATTGCCCAACTGCTTTTCTAAAACCATCTTTTCTCCTTTATTAAACTCTTTCTATTGTACCACAAATTACTTAAAATAACAGGTCTAGTCTGTGCGTGAGAAATTGCTGACAACGGTGATATTCCGATTGGGAACGAAGTGCAGAACCTGGTCTTCTCCTCTGAGTTGAGTTGTTCGAATGCCGACACTGACAACCTTGCCCGAGACAGTAATAGGACCATTTGTCAAAACGACCTCATCTCCCACATCCAGTTGACGTTCAAAGAGGATGAAAAAGCCATTGATGACATCAGACAGAAAACCTTGGGCTCCCATCCCAATAGCCACCCCAGCAATCCCAGCACCTGCCAGCAAACTAGAAACTGGCAAACCCAATATCGACAAAATACAGTAAAGCAAAAAGAAATAAAGGGTATAATTAAACACATTCTCTAATAAACGTGAAATGGTTTTCTGACGCCCGACATCATGACGAGACATTTTTAGAGAAGGTTTAACAATTCTCTGCACCATGGTATGGAGCAATTTCTTAGCTATATAAAAGATCAAAAATAAGAATAAAAGAGAAAGTAGCTTGGTTAAGATATTCTCGATAATCGCTGTAATATCAAGTTTATTGAGATAGGTTTGAATAAATTCTTGCATAGAAAACTCCTTTCATTTATTATACCATACTTTCACAAGTGATGAATCTCCATAAATATTCAAAAATAATAGCCAAAATAGACAGAAAATTCTTGATTTTAGCTCATATTTATACTATAATCATAAACATTACACAACTAAGGAGGTTATTATGAAAAAACTCATTCATACTTGGAATAAGGCAAGCCTAATCAAACGGATTTTGATTGGTATGCTTATTGGAGGAACCCTAGGACTGACACTTCCTAACATTTCAGGAATTGGTTTACTTGGAGATCTCTTTGTTGGTGGCCTCAAAGCCATCGCACCTATTCTAGTCTTTGCCCTCGTTGCTAACGCTCTTTCCCAACATCAAAAAGGACAAGATAGCAACATGAAAACGGTTATCTTCCTTTACTTGGTGGGAACCTTTGCCGCTGCCCTTATCGCTGTCCTAGCGAGCTTCATTGTCCCTGTTGAGATTACCTTGAATAGTGCCAATACAGAAATTACACCACCAGATGGAATTGGCCAGGTCCTCAGCAACCTCTTGCTTAAACTCGTAGACAACCCTGTCAATGCCCTCGTTACTGCTAACTACATTGGAATCCTATCTTGGGCAGTTGTTTTCGGAATTGCTATGAGAGAAGCCAGCAAAAATAGTAAAGAATTGTTGAACACCATAGCTGATGTGACTTCCAAGATTGTTGAATGGATCATCAACCTAGCACCATTTGGAATCCTAGGCCTTGTCTTTAAAACTATCTCTGATAAGGGAATCGGCAGTCTAGCCAACTATGGAATCTTACTTGCTCTCTTGGTGACAACCATGTTCTTTGTCGCTCTGGTTGTCAATCCATTGATTGCCTTTCTCTTTATGAAGAGAAATCCTTATCCACTCGTTTGGAAATGTTTGCGTGTCAGCGGTGTGACAGCCTTCTTCACTCGTAGTTCTGCGGCGAACATCCCTGTCAACATGAAACTTTGTCACGACCTTGGACTAGATCCAGATACCTATTCGGTTTCTATCCCACTCGGCTCTACTATCAACATGGCCGGGGCAGCGATTACCATTAACGTTCTAACCCTTGCTGCAGTAAATACTTTGGGAATCCCTGTTGACTTTGCGACAGCCTTTGTCCTTAGTGTGGTAGCAGCAATCTCAGCCTGTGGTGCTTCTGGTATTGCCGGAGGATCCCTCCTTCTTATCCCAGTTGCTTGTAGTCTTTTTGGTATTTCTAACGATATTGCCATGCAAGTTGTTGGGGTTGGATTTGTGATTGGGGTCATCCAAGATTCATGTGAAACAGCTCTCAACTCTTCTACTGACGTCCTCTTTACTGCTGTTGCAGAATACGCAGCAGCCCGTAAAAAATAACACATAAAGACAAGCCCACTCAGGTCTTGTCTTTTCAACTTTTATCTAACTTACTAGGAAATCCTTATGTCTATTAGCCAACGTACGACCAAGCTCATCTTAGCTACCTGTCTTGCCTGCTTTCTTGCTTATTTTCTCAATCTCTCCTCAGCTGTTTCAGCTGGAATCATCGCCCTCTTGAGCCTATCCGATACCCGTAGAAGTACCTTAAAACTGGCCCGCAATCGCCTCTTTTCCATGCTTCTAGCTTTGGTTATCGGAGTTCTTGCTTTTCACTTGAGCGGATTTCATATCTGGAGCCTTGGCCTCTATCTGGCCCTCTATGTGCCTCTAGCCTACAAGATGGGTTGGGAAATTGGCATCACACCAAGCACTGTTTTGGTTAGTCATCTCTTGGTACAAGAGTCAACCTCTCCAGATCTTCTAGTCAATGAATTCCTTCTCTTTGCTATCGGTACAGGATTTGCCTTACTGGTTAATCTCTACATGCCTTCACGAGAAGAGGAAATTCATCACTACCACACATTGGTAGAAGGAAAGTTAAAAGATATCCTCCTACGCTTCAAATATTATTTATCCAGAGGGGATGGACGCAACCGAGCACAGTTGGTTGAAGAATTGGACACCCTTTTGGAAGAAGCCCTCAGACTGGTCTATCTAGATCACTCTGACCACCTCTTTCACCAAACTGACTACCATATCCACTATTTTGAAATGAGACAGCAACAAAGTCGTATCCTGCGAAATATGGCCCAGCAAATCAACACCTGTCACCTAGCTGCCAGTGAGAGCCTGATTTTAGCCCAACTCTTTTCAAAAATTGCAGGCCAACTAAGCCAGACCAATCCTGCTTCTGATTTGCTAGATGAAATTGAACGTTATCTGGAAGTCTTCCGTAATCGCAGTCTGCCCAAGACAAGAGAAGAATTTGAAACCCGTGCCACACTTCTTCAACTCCTACGTGAAGCCAAAACCTTCATCCAAGTAAAAGTTGACTTTTACCAAAAATATGGACAGTAAAAAAGAAAACTTCAGACCAACCACAAAAGGTGAATATCTGAAGTTTTCTTTTATTTGTAAGTTATCACCATAAAGGTTAATAGTAAAACAAATAAGGCCAAACTCACCAATAAAGTAAGAACCTTAACCAAGGTATTGCTCTGCCAGTAGCTTGGTTTACCAATATTACTGGTCGCATCCATGGAAAATAGTTGATTTTGACGAGGTTGTATGGTCACCAATACAATTAAAGCAAGAGAGAGGACAATAGCTAAAACAATCAGTATGTCAGTCATAGGCCTACCTCAAAATTCCCAACAAAGTAAAGAGCAAACCAATCAAAATCATTAAACCCAAGATGAGTGAAAAAGTCTTACTAATCTTTTCCCCTCGGGTTTCTTTTTCCTTCTTGATCGGTTTTTGTTTCAACTCTTCCATGCGACCTTCAACGTCTTTGTAAAATAAATCTTCGTCTGACATATTAGCCTCCTAAAACAGTTTGCATAGTTTCCTGATATCGCACCAAGTCAACATAGTTTGCATGTTGGCCTTGCTTCCCAAGTGCCAGACTCATTTGGCTAACATCTGAAAGGGCCAGTTTTAGAGTCTCAACCAAGACAGGAACCTCACTACTTTCAAATAAATGATCTGGAGCGATATAGAGTCTATTGTGGACCGTTTGGTTAAATCCAAGAATCAAGAGATTGTGCTCAAAGGCTTGACGCACCGCCTGCAACAACTCATTGCTGTGATTGATATCCAAATAAATATCCGACAGTTGATAGAGCTCCTGAATCTTCTGTGGACTAGCGTTCTGATAAAGAACCACATTAGGATAGCGAAGCATATCTAATAACTTAGAAGACATCTCTGTCACCGCTGCGATACGGAAAGTGACATCAGGCAGGGCTTCTACGATTGCTTCTAGTTGCTCAATTTGATCTGAGTTGGTCAAGATTAAGGCGTCTCGTCTTAGGAAATTATCACGTTTGAACTGGTAATGGTAACCCAAGTGCACAAACTGATCATGGTATTTCTCGTCAGTCAACTCTAAAGCGCGCTCATAAGTTACCTTGTTTGGAATGATGATCTTCTTAGTACGCACATCCTCATTTTCCAAAATCAACTGCATATTACCTGGAATTGCATCATAGAGTGGTTCCTGCCAAACCAAAACATCTGAGCCAGATTTATCTGGATGATGGAAGGAAACCAAGAAGGGAGTCGCTAAGGTATTAAAGATAAGCTGACTTGTATCTATTTCCAAATCTTGCAAAAAGAAGGTGATAAATTCAACCTTATTGGCAAAGTAACGCATGGACTGACTAGGTAAGGTTAATAAGATATCACCTGTCACATGGTTTTCCAGCAAGACTTCCTGACCATTGACATCTTGGTAAACTGTCATAATCGGCTCACTATCAGCACTATAGGTTGTTGTAGCAAAGCAAGCTCCGAAGCGATTATAGTAGTCAACCTGACGTACTCGACCTTCTAGGTCTTTCCAGTCTACCTGTTTAACCAAGCGAGCCTGCATTCCATCAGCATAATGAATGACAGCCCTCTCCTGTGTCACATTCTCAATACGAGCAGACTGATTATTGCCTGAAATTTCCCAAAAAGCTGGAACAGGAACTTGGTTAAAATAAAGAGGTTTTCCCTTTTCATATCCTAGATAATAAGTAAAAGGAGATACCAAACCATCAGGCAGAAAACCATCTGCATCGATGACCACTCCAATTTGAGAAAGACCAGTAGCGACTAGACTTTCATGTAAATCTCGACTTTCCTGACTATAACGATCATAAAGTTCAATCATGGAGCACCTCCTCTACTGTTTTCTTCCACTTTTCTAAAATTTCTTCGGTCAAGAAGCCTTCTGCAATTTGATAAGAATGGGCACGCATAGCTTCCAAACGATTTTCATGGTACAATTGACAAATCTTAGCTGCATAAGCTTGCTTGATTTGGTCTTCTACATGATCAGATGAACTTGGAATCAAATAACCATTTTGGCCATCTTCTATAAAGGTCTGATTACCATAAGGCACATCAAAACCAATTAGAGGTAGGCCTGAACCAATAGCTTCCATCAAGGTCAAACCAAATCCTTCGCTGGTTGAAGCCGTCAAGTAGACCTCATACTGGCTATAAATCTGCGAAAGTTCCGCATGTCCCTTGAGCTGGATATAATCCTCAGCCTGATGAGTTGCAATAATGTCTCTAAGCAGAGAATCTTCTCCACCGCTACCATAAATATCAAAGGTTAATTCAGGAATTTCCTTACGCGCCTCAATGACCGCCTTGACCAACCAATCAATGTGTTTTTCTTTGGCAAGACGTGAAGCGGTAATCAATGAAAATGGCTTGCGCCCTTGACTTGACTCAGTTAATGCATCAATACTACCTACAGGAATGGTAATAACCTTTGGTTGATGGGGGGTGTATTTGGCAAATTGCTCTTGCAACACTTCATTCTGTCTGTCAGTTGATACGATAAAGAAATCAACCTTATCTGCATTGGTAAACTGGTAGTCATAATAGTTATTCCAAAGAATGTAATCCTCATTTGTAGCATTTTCACTATAATGCTCCGCGTGAACGACTACCGCTAAATGCGCCACTTGTGCTTCCTCAAAAACAACCTGTCCAATACCTGTCTCTCTATCCAGAATGACTAAATCAGACTTGTTCAAATTCAAGGATTTCATAAAAGCACGCATGAAGGCTGGCTTTCCATAGAAAATCTTATCCTTAAAACGGTAAACTTCTTCCTTGCCTTGATTCATCAAGATATCATAGGATGGAGTCCCGTCTTCATTGTAAAAAGTTCGTTGGTACAGTACTGCAACATTGTCCTTGGGGGCAAAGTACTCGCTACAATAACGCGTGTAAGAAAAGTAATCCTTACGAATCAGTTTTCCTTTAAAGACATACTCTGCGTGTTGAACCAAGTCCTTGTCCTCATCAACCAAATAACAGGTTACAAACTTATCTTGGTCAGAAAAGAAGACACGCAAGACCTTCCCATTCTTTTCTCTACGACTTTCAACACCGTCAAAGATAGCCAGGACATCATCCACTGTCACGCTAGTCGGTGCAATCTTAATGTCTGTAAAGTGGTTATAAAGCCAGATCACTTGATCATCATCAAAACCAATATTGGCTGTTAAGTGCTGAATATTATCGGCTAAAATCATATCTGTAAAGATAAATTGAGAGGGTAAATTCAAACTTCGAAAAATACCGGCACGATAGGCCTGAGCGTATTCTACACCGCTACTGGCCCAACCAATTCCTAAATTTATATTGTAAATTGTCATATTTTCTCCTCTTATGGAAAATGAGTCACGATTTCACCTTTGGGAGTAACCTCAACCAGCCCCATCAGGAGATTCCGTACCATATCCGCACGAATTTGCTCTTTCATCGTTTCAAAGCCTGCATAGGCTTCTTGATAATATTCTACAATTGGGTTTTTCTGTGCAGCAGATTGGCCACCGATAGCCATAGATAACTGTTGTAGATAGTCTACTTGTTCCACCCAGTTATCATCGATAGCCTTAAGTAGAGAGAGTCGTAAATACTGTTCATACAAGTCATGTTGTTCCAGTAATTCCTTCTTTTCAGAGAGTTCTCTATTCACAACTTGTCGAATAAAGGAGCGGACTTGTTTCTGATTAGATAAGTCTAGATTATCTGGAATTTCCTTTACATGGAAACTGATATTGGTAACAATAAAGTGAAACAACAATTCACGACTGGCATAGTGTTCAGCCGCTACCGCTTCTGTATATCTCTCAATGATATCCAAAACTACATTCTCTAAGTCACGAGAACCATCTATTAGACGATTGCGTTCCTTGTAAACCATATCACGTTGGATATTCATGCTCTCAGCATACTCTAAGGTCTGACGACGGGCAGTTCGACCAGCACTGTCACTGGCATGTTGCGCCCTTTCAACCAGGTTACGATACTTACGACCTTTGAGAATTTCTGGTTGCGTCATATCTTGAACTTGATAATCTTTATACTTCTTGTGAACCCAAGATGGACCAAATTTCTTAATAACATCATCTTCCAGAGACACAAAAAACTTACTCATACCAGGATCTCCCTGACGGCCAGAACGTCCACGGATTTGAAGGTCAATCCGCTGACTTTCCATCCGCTCTGTTCCAATGACAATCAAGCCACCAAGCTCTGCAACTCCTTTACCGAGTTTAATATCCGTCCCACGTCCTGCCATTGAGGTTGCAACTGTTACGGCCCCCATCTGACCTGATTCCGCGATGATTTGGGCCTCACGTGCAGCATTATTAGCATTGAGAACGTTATGTGCAATCCCTTCACGGAGCAAGAGAGATGAATAAAGTTGAGACATTTCAACCGATCCAACAAAAACGAGTAAGGGATTCCCCTTAGCATGATACTCTTTGATGTATTCCAAAGATGCATACACTTTCTCCGGTAAAGTCACATAGAGATTATCTGGATAGTCAATCCGTTGCTTAGGACGATTGGTTGGAATCCGAATAACAGCCATATTATAAGTCTCAAGAAATTCTTTTTCTGCTACCTTTCCTGTCCCTGTCATCCCAGATACTTTTTTAAACATCTTAAAGAGACTCTGATAGGTGATGGAAGCCATGGCCCTCGTTTCAGGAGACAACTTCACATGTTCCTTGGCTTCAATGGCCTGATGGAGACCTCCCTGCAGTTTGGTCATTTCCATTAAACGACCAGTCCCCTTGTCCACCAGTACCATCTCATTTCCACGAATGATATAGTCCTTATCTTTGGTAAAGAGCTTATGGGCTCGAATTGCATAGACTAAGTGACGAGCAAAGGATGCATGTTCTTCCTTATATAAATTACCAATCCCTAGGAAACTTTCAGCAGACTTGGCCCCCTTAGTAGTAAGCCAGACCTCCTCCTTCTCCTCTTTGAAAATATAATCTTCCCCTTCGACCAGCGTTGTCACTAGTGTATCAATGATCCCATAGTAATTAGACTGAACACGGGGAGAACCCGCAATAATCAAAGGTGTTTGTGCACTATCAAGCAAGATATCATCAATTTCATCAATAATGACATAGTTAAAAGGTCGCAAAAACTTACCTTCTTCATTAGAAGCCAGATTATCATTTAGGTAATCAAAACCTAAATTACTATTGGTTGTGTAAATGATATCCGAAGCATAGATCAGTTTCTTTTCTTCTGCTTTCATTTCCTTCTTTGGATCCCCTGTAAATGGGACCCCAATGGTCAAGCCTAGGAAACGATAAACTTGGCCCATTTCCTCTGCATCACGCTTTGCTAGATATTCATTAGGTGTGACGAGCATCACACCTTGACCTGAAAGAGCGTTCAAATAGACAGGCATGGTGGCTGTTAGGGTTTTTCCTTCCCCTGTGTTCATCTCAGCAACATTTCCATAGTGCATGACAATCGCTCCCATGACCTGAACATCATAGGGGAACATCCCTAAAATCCGTTTATCTGCCTCACGAACCACAGCAAAAGCTTCTACTAAAAGATCATCTAGACTTTCTCCCTTGGAAAGACGCTGACGAAACTCCACCGTTTTAGCTACCAATTCTTGATCCGAAAGAGAGGACATCTTGCCTTTTAAGCTATTGATCCTCTTTAAAATCTTTTTCACTTTCCTAAGCTGGAAATCTTGACCTAAACGTCTAAACACTTCTAATCTCCTTGATAGAAAAATGATAAAAAGTTAAGGATTCAAAACCAGCACTTAAAAGAGAAACTTGATAAGTATAACTATCCTCTGGATAAGTAAATATGAAATCTTTCACTTTTTCTACCTTTTCTTCTAAAATATCACCATAGCGGTCAAAAAAAGTTATCTTGGTATAAACCCCATTTTCAGGCTGACAATCAAAAACCAGTGATAGTTGATATTCCTGATTTCTTTTTAGTAGGGGAAGCTGGGGCTGAGTCCGTGCAGCCTGATAATTGACACTAGAAAACCAAGTCTTGAGAATTTCACCAGATGGCAATAGAGGATTATACAGACGGACACTTTTGTCAGGGTAATAAGATACAGTTGATCCGTACATATAAGTTCCACCCACTTCTCCCCAATGAATAGACTGTCTCTGTGTGATTATCATTCTTTCTCCCTTCCAAAACCACTTGCTAGTACCATCCGATAAAAGTGCAAAAACCAAGAAATATTGGTATCTGTATCATCATTGTGCCGTCCGGCAGTTCCTTTGGACAAAATCTTGGCACCTGTATTACACAGATAAGACACTAATTGTTCATAGGCTTGTGGATCCATATCTTCATCCTTCATATAGGATAAACCAAAGGTTGTCTTTGAAAAATCTGCTTGTTTAAATACCTTCCAAAAACGCTGGTCCAAGTCCAACATATGATTAAGGCTTACTCCTCCAGTTTGATGTTTTAAAATATCGAAACTCGTAGGAAAAACTCTAGGGCTCGCTAAACGTCCACGTTCGGCTATTGTTCCTAGATTAGCCAAGGGCTTACCAACTATGATTGCATGAGGTTCAAAAGAAGCACCATAATAGAGAGACGGAAAGGTTCCCATAGAAAGGCCTGATAAAATCAAATCCTTGCGTTCAAAGCCTAAATAATCAAGATAGTGAGCAATCGTCTCTTTGACCTTTCCCTCTAGCTCATCGGTTCCTAGATAAAAAGCTCCCCCCTCTAAACGTGGATCAGAAAATAAAATAAAGGGACATCCTAGGTTTTTCATTATAAAGTAACCCTCGAATCCTTCTGCAGGTCGATAACCTGCAAAATAGACAGCCAAAGGCGGTTTAAAATCACCTGGATGGAAGAAATAGTTTATTTCATCACGCTTACTATCATGTAGGATATTCCCACCTAAAACAAACTTCCCGAACTGTTTACGACTCCAGCGCTGGTGAAGACTACCAATCTTTACAATCCCTTGACCACGTGCTTCTACAGATATTGCGAGATAGCAATCTCCCTCTTTATTTTCCATAATGAGTGCCTTCTCTAGGTCATTTTCAGTCACTATTGTCTCTTCAAAAACATCATCAACAGAACCACTCCATATTTTACGAATGATCAATCGTAACTCACAATTACCTTGTTTTTCATACTCCAACCACAACTCAATAGGAAGATTTTTACTAACCATAATGTTATAGGACCAATAAGCTAATTGAGAAAAAGTATCACCAAATTTCCCTTCCAAAGTCACATGTTCAAATCCTTGATAGGAAATAGATCCTTCAAAGGAAGGATGAATTTGAATACTTGACGGAGTTAATTTATCCCCATATCCCCCACCAAAGAGAGAGGTTGATAAATCATTGATGAGTTGTTGGGGACTTGAAAAATCAATTGCTTGTGCACATCGTTTTTTTAGAAAATCCACAACCTCTCTATCATTTATTTGTAGATTCTGGTTATAAAACAAAGTATAAGGTTCAAAATATTTTACAAAGGAAAATAAGTCTTTGGCATACTGACCATCTTCTATTAAAACTGCATGAAAACGGCTCATATCCTCTTTTTCTATAATTTCACGAAGGGCTTTTGATGAGTTTGGGTAAAAATGATACCAACTCATATTTTCAGGTATGTCATAGTGATTTTCCCAATTGGCAAGTCCTATCTGTAAAATATTAAGTTCCTTTGACATTTTTAACCTCCTCTATCCATTTCTCTAATTTCCCAAGAAATTGTTGTCCAGTGTGCTCCTTAATCTTATCAATCGAATAAATCAAGGACTCATTCCATTCTTTCAACCTATCTGTGTAATAATGGGCAGCCTTAGAAAATTCTGTTACATCTGTCAGCAAATAACCATTTTTTAAATGTTCAACATAGACGGTTTCAACTAGGTTGATTTGAGGAATTCCTGCACTAATCCCAGCTATCTGTGTATAGAGATGAGGCTGTCTATTCAAATCCACAATCAAACGAACAAATTCTAGTGTTTTTATCAAATCTAACTCATCATTCAAGTTGACAAACTGCATGCGTAAGTCCTGGTGTTGATTTTCTGCCAGAGGATTTTCTGCATCACCATAGTCAATCGCCTTTCCCAGACTTTCGGATTGAATGTTTTCTTGGATTAAAGACTCAACAATCCCTTCCACCTCATTCATTTGCTCCTGACTAGCAGCAAAAGCTCCAAAAATCACCTCAGTATCTTTATTTTCAGCGACAAAGGACAAGACTTGAAGCAGGGCTTGGCTATCAATCCCCTGTTCAAAATCCAGTTGATAATAAATGATGGATTCTTTCTTAGTTTGGCTTCGTCCCAATCGTAAACGGGTGTCAAAAGATGATAGATGATAAAATTGATGCATTCGTTCAGGATACAACTCCTGCAACAATCGTAAACTATCCTCTCTATCCACCAAAATCAAATCCGATTTTTCAAAAGTTAAATCTAAATCCCTAAAGGTATCTTGAGGATTACGTCCAATGAAAAGACTCAACAGTTTAGGATTTTTTCTAGGTAAACGGCCTAAGACTAGCTGATCATGATGAGAATGAGAAGGAAGCATAAAAATATCCTGATCCTTCACATATTTTTGCAGATAATTCTCAAAAAATTCTGCCACCAAGTCTCCCATGTTCTGATAGAAAAGTGTTTTAAAGCGATAACCAAAAATGGGATTGATTTCTATCCGTCCGCCTTCTTTTAAATGCTCTCTAAATTGCCATACTCCCTTGGGATTCAGATATTCTTGATAAGCCACTTGCCCATCTTCAAAAAAGATAACACTCGATACAAATCCACGATCATCCATGATATAGTGCATATGTATTTGACCATTCGGTTCAAAATACTGTATATCACTGATGAAGCCTTCAACCCCATGTTCAACCTTAGCAAATTTCTTCCCATTTTTTTGAACGATAATCGTAAAGAGACTATAAATAAATTCACAGTCATTATCCCACTCAATATCTCGAATGCTTAAAACTTGGGTATGGGGATTATGAAAATCTTGCATAACATCAAAAACGGAATAAGTATCCGTTTCTAACACACCATGTCTATGTAGAAAATAACGTAAATGTGGCTGATAGGCTAATACTAATAGCCGGGATGGTATTCCTTGTCTTTGAAACAGCCTAATTTGATTAAACGTGTCATCAAATTCAAGTCTAAAAGAAGAACGATACCATGGATTCAAATCAACATGCCATGTTCTTTCCGAGCCATACCAAGCTGGAATAAAATAATACATAAAATTCTCCTAAATCAAGGGTTTATAGGTTTCATTTAACCTTAAAGCCTTGACCTCGTCTCTAATCGTAAAAATCATGCCCCCAAACATCATAAACAAACCTGGAATCATTGCTAATCTTAATAACTTTTCATCAAATAAAACAAAAAGCATGGGACCACCTGCCATGATCACATTAAAGAGACCACCTATGACTGAAAAACGAAGGACCAAGCCATTAATAAATCGACTAGTGTCCTCTCCTGGATAAATTCCATAAATGTATTCTCCAGATTTTTTCATGCGGTCTGCAATCTCTTCTCCATTCATAGTAACAAAAGCAAAAATGATACTAAATAAAAATAAGACCGAAATATAAACATAGACCCACAACGGCTTCCCAACCATAAATTCCTTTGATAAAGTTGCTAGCCCTGAATGATTAGGGAAGATAAATCCCAACAAGATGAACAGATAAGCTGGTACACTAAGAAAACTCATCACATACATATAAGGCATCCCACCTGCAGGATTCAACATGATTTCGAGATAAGAATAGCGTTTAAAACGATTGTGTAAGCCAATTTTATTAACAGGAACCAAATAGCGAGCTCGATACATAATGGCAAGTAAATAAGAAAAGACAAGGGTTAATAAAGCAAGTAACACAATAATCCCTGTTGGAATATGAACCGTTTGAAATGTTTCAATAACATCCTGAGGGATATTTAAAACAATGCTGGATAGGAGGATTACAATAGAACCCCCAATCCCCATACTAGCATTTAAATCTGACAACCAAACAAGGAAAAATGCCCCTGCTATCAGCAACAAGGTATTCATTAGAGCAACCAAAATTGCCGAATAGGAGGATTGCACTGGCAAGCTCAAGCTAACTGCCAAGGATTGAATAACAGCAATTAGCAAGGTCAGATACATTTTTCGACGATCTTGAATTTCAATCGCTGTAGAACTTAGCCCCAATTTTTTAGAATATGAAAACATCTGCCACAAAATCATAGCTGACATCCAAGGGGATAGTCCAACAGAAAAAATTGACAGACTTCTTAGATTTCCACCTGTTAGGGCAGCTGAGAAGGCTAGATAGGCTGTTGAACCTCCTAAAAAATCTTTACTATTTAGGTCAACAAAAGGGAGAGTAATACGACTTCCCAATACATAGATAAACAGTAGAAATAAGGTAAATAATCCTTTTTTTACTGCTATTGACGAATAAATCTTAGTCACAAAATACTCCCCTTACCTTCATTGTTTGTGATCTGGTAAACAACAAACTTTTTATTTCAACTTTTACTATTTCTTTGTTCCGCTTCAAAAAAGAGTTTCAATCTAAAACAAATATCTTTATATTCCTCAGTATCTGTTAATTGATGGTCTTCTAAAGTTTGCTTGTAATCTTTTAAAAGATTGACAAATCGAATACGCAAAACGGATACATCCAAACCAGCCAAGACACAATCTGATATTTTCTTAGAAAACACTTCAACAATATCTCTTGCCCAAGAAAGATCAAATTCCGTTCTCATGATACTTCCTGAACGTCTTCTATATAGATAGAGATTATCGTTTATAAAGACGATTTTAGACGCTAAAAGATAAAAGCGATGCATGGTTGCTTCATCATCGAAGCGGCGACCATTTGAAAAGTGAACTTCATTAAATAATTCTTTTTTAATCAACTTAAATGTCGGCAATATAAAGGCTGAGCTATTGAATTTCCAATCTCCTGCTTGACGGTTCATAATTTCTTGCCTAGATAGTTCTTCGACACAAAAATCTTGCCCCGTTACATAAAAATAAAAATTCCCATCACTTTCGTCATAATTATAGTAATTTCCTATAACAATATCTGCATTCTTTTCTTGAACTTGTTGATAAAGAGTTTCAATCATATTTTCTTTTACAATATCATCCGAATCAACAATCGTAATATATTGGCCTATAGCTTCACGCAGACCTAGATTTTTAGCTTGTGCTGCTCCCTGATTTTCTTGATGAAACACTCTGACACGCTCATCTTGCATCATAAAAGCATCACAAATTTCCCCAGAATTATCCGTCGAACCATCATCAACTAAAATAATTTCTATATTTTGATAGGTTTGCTTTAGAATATGCTCGACACACTCCACTAAATATTTCTCTGTATTGTAAATCGGAACTACAACACTAATTAATTCGCTCATTATTCTATCTCTATATTCTTCATTTTATTCACTAAATCATCCGGTCTCTCTACAGAAAAAATGCCTTCATAGATTCCATCTTCCATACTTTTACGTGTTATATCAAAAGCCAAGATTTTCTTACCTCTCTCTTTTGCTCGCATAACTACATCTAGGACTTCCCCACCCATATTAATATCCAAGTATATACTAGAATCATCTAGCAACCAATCGATTCTCTGATGAAGAATAGATTGGTACAAAGTCATATTAAAGTAGACAGATAATTTAGTTAAATCTTTATTACAATAAACAGGGGCTGCAACATGAAAATGCCAATCAGGCAACTGTTGTAATAAATACTCTAAATGTTTTACATCTGCACTCCATGTCACAAGCATCGCTTGTTTTTTAGATTGATTGCTTCTATCAAAAAAATTCAAACTGGAACGTTGAAAAGCAATCTCTGACCAATCCAAATCTCTATAAGTCCACCATAATTCACGCAGTCTAGATATACTATACGTATTCCAAGGTTTATCATGACTAGCAAAGTGAACAATGACAGGTGGATTATTATCTAGCCGTTCACATTCCTGATCCAGACGAAAAGTATCAGCACCAACCATATAATTATATGTTTTATCTAATGCTAGCCAATTATCCTCAAAGTAAATATTTAAAATACTCTGATCCCCAAGATGAACAGCTTGATTCTGCTCTGCCGCTAATTCCAATAAACTATTAACAATAGAATCTTCTTCCCATTTTGCAACATCCATTAGCAAAACACCAGCATTAAAACCAGATTTTCGTCCCTCGTAGGCATAAACATCATCAACAGCTCCAATAGAATATTCTTTAAGATCCATCTCAAACAGAGTAGATAGATCACCAGTTACAATAATATCAGAATCCAGATATAAGACCTTTTCAGATTCAACCACTGCTGTCGCAAAAAAGCGAAAATAAGTAGCATAATTAATATGAGGTCCCGTTTTATAACCTTCAAAAAGTTCTTTATCAATGTATACACTGCGAATTGTAGAATTCACAACTTCCATTTTTCTCCCCAATAATTTGAACCATTCAGGAGCTATGTCACTATTTAGAATATAAAAATCAACATCCCTATTGTGATACAATACAGACTTTATAGTCGTCTCTAAAGGAATAAGATAAGCATTATCAGCTACCAATACTATTGATTTTCTCATACTATTCTCTACCTCATGTAAGATCTGATTGCGTCTACCATTTTTTCCGGAATGGAACTTGGATAGATACCTTCATATGAAATCTCAGAAAGATTTTCAGAGCAAGTATTATCGAAAGCTATCATTGGTTTTTTGTGCTTAAGCACAAACTCATATGCATCTTCTAATTTTCTATCATGATTCAAATCCAAATACAAATCTGAAGCTATTAATATTTGTTCCAATAACATTGGTAAGGAATTTGGATATACGGTCACATTAGGAAAACGCGTTAAAGCTAATAGTTCATTTGCCATATTTGTGTAAGCAACAATATGAAAATGAACATCTGGCAATTGCTCCGCCAAGTAATCTATTTTCTCGACACACCAGGAATTCGTTAAATTCACACATTGCAACTTAAATTGTTGTGATTTACTAGGATACTTCACACCCTTTGAAGACCATTCATTTAAAATCACAGACCAATCCATTAAAGAGTATTCCCACCAAATTTCTCTTAGACGTCCAACAGAAAATTGATTCCATGGTTTATCCTGAGAAATATAGTGTAAAATTAGCGGTAATGGATTTAATGGAATATCAAAAATAAATTGATGTTTAAAGGCAGCTGCTCCATAATCAAAACCTATTTGAAAATTATATTTATCTTCAAGCAAGTTATATTGTTCTTTAAACAACATATTTAAAATTGATTGGTCCCCCTCCTTAACATTCTCATGTTCTTTTTCTGTTAATTCAATTAATTTTTGTCGAATAGTTTCAGAGCGCCATTTTTTGTTGTTAATCAACAAAACCCCAGCATTGAAGCCAACTCCAGCTCCAAAGCAAGAACGTGCTGCTGCCAGATAATTTTCACCTAAATCTAATTCAAACAAATCGGTCAAATCACCAGTCACAATCAAATCACTATCTAGATAGAGAACTTTATCTTCTGTTGCAAAATCTGGAATAAAATAGCGTGCAAAGGTCATATGATTGATATGAGGTAATTTATTAGACCAGTTCATTGTATACTGCGAGCCAATCAACTTGCAATCGATCAAGTCCCCACCCATTTCTTGTAAATATATTCTTATTTGACTAAACCATTCCTGGGGAATGTCCTGATTTAGCACATAAATTTTCAAATGACTATTGTGTCTACAGATTGATTTCAAAGCTGTTTCGATTTGGCGAATATAAGCGTAATCACCTGCAAATACTACTGCACGTTTGGTATTTCCCATTTTAAATCCTTATCATTTATTCTAACTAACACTATTTATTGTCCTACATAAATTAAAGCATATAGATTTTATTTGATCAACTTTAAAGCTGTTCACTTACTCATCAAGTAAATATAATGTTTCCTTAATCCATTTCATCGTATCTGTTTCTGATAGATTTTTTTCTTCAAGTTCTTTTTTTCTAAATTTTAACAGAGATACAAAACTGTCTACGTATCGACCAACATCTATATTTCGAGCTGAAAGAAGAGCTATAAAATTTTTACGCTGCTGTAAATCACACCTGATCTTGAGTAAACTAAAATGTCTCGTCGGGCCTTCAGCTATTCGATAAACATAACTATCTCTATTGATATAGACAGATTTGGGTGAAATAAGATAGATTTTAAACCAAAACTCCATATCCTCACCCAATATTGTCAAAGTATTAAAACGAATATCTCCTAGAATATCTCGTCTTACTAACTTTCCACTTACAAAACGATAAGAATGATCGAATGAATCTAAATCAATTAATTCATTTATTAACTCTAGGTAATTAAAAACTCGTTTTTCATAGCCTCTTTGAAAAGAATGAACATACCAAGTGTTATCTTCCATAGAAAATCTTTTATATGTTGAAATTGAAACTGACGCAGATTCGGATATTAGAGCAGAATAAAGAACTTCTAAAAAATCTTCCTCAACCCAGTCATCTGAATCAACAAACGTTAAATAATCACCTCTTGAGTATTCAATCCCCAAATTACGAGCAGAGGAAACTCCGCCATTTTCTTTCCTGTAGTAATGAAAACGGGAGTCACTTTCTGTATATTCCTGACAAATTCTTCCTGAATTATCTGTAGAACCATCATCAATCATAAGCACTTCAAAATTTGTATAAGTCTGTTTAACAAGACTTTCCAAGCAAACTCCAATATAACTTTCAGTATTATAAACTGGAATAATAACACTAATCAAAGATTCCATACATTTCACCTACAATCTTAAAATTATAGAATAAATCTTTATTTATCTAGCAATATAGTTGTCGGGCAGTCTCTATGTAAATCTTGAAAATTTTCCATCAAATTCCTGTTCATAATAGACTCATTTTTATTAAAAAATATCTATTCTTTTAGAGAAATACCCTCATTAATTTTCTTTATTTTTCTAAAAATGTTCCATCAAAATTGAGAACTTATTAATCATACTTATAAGTTATTCTAAAATCCTTGCAACAATCTGATTGTTATAGGTTTCATCCTCAATGAATTCAATATCTTGATCAAAATTATGTTCAGCAGTATGTTTATGAGAAAATTTAACCTTGGTTTTAGCACCCATTTTCATCCACTCATACTCTGAGTCAATATGGCCTACATCCAAAACTTGATAACCCATCTGACATAGATTATAACTCAGAACCTTTGCTGTTGGTCCCAACATACATAAAATGAGTCTTCCTTCAGCATGTTTAATAATTTCCTCTTGAATCTTATCGACAATAGAATAAGCATTATGAGATGGACAAATAATCCGCTTCACAGATTTGGCCTTATCAAATAAATCATTTCCAACACCAGAGCGAGATGTAATTCCTTCTACAATAAGAATGTCTCGATTCTCCCAAATACTCTTTAACTTTTCAAATTGACCTTTTGCTTGGCTTTTATCTTCATAATCAATGTATGGACGTGAGATAAAGGTAGAGCCGTACCATGAACCTTTACACAACTCTTTATAAAAATCCATATAAACATTCATATGTTCCTTCCAGAACGGTGTAGCCCACCAAGTAAAGACAAAACGATCTTCAAAAGCATCAGGTAAACAAACCACTAATTTCTCATCACTCTCAAGCCCCACAATATGTTTTAATTGATTAGCCAACTCAACATCATGATTTTGATAAGGTATAGGCCAGCCCCACATCAAATTGACTTCTCCATCTCCAAAGCGAACTAATGAGGACTTATTTTTGATAACATAATCCAGAGTTTGATCAATTCCTATAACTTTAATTGGCTTTTCTGGCTCTCCCAAAGTCTCACCTTTTATCAATGATTGAAGTGCCTGAAGGAGCCTTTCTGGATGCTCACTTGAATATAAATGCTGGCCATGATTCCCATTTTGTGAAGTATAAAATGCAAGCATTGGTTTATTTAATAATGATATCTCCTTGACAACCTCACTAGTAGAATTGTGGAGGTTAATATCCAAATAAACATCCATTTGAGATTTGAGTTGTTCAAATTGATCTCTTTTCACTTCAGGATATAGCTTAACATTTTTATATTTTTTCGCTAATTCATGTAAGAGTGGTCCCATTACCGTCCAAGCCGCTATATGGAAGGTTACCATAGGAAAATTCTCTACTAGATAATCTATTTTTTCCAATTCTTGAGAATTTGTTAAAGTTAAGCAATGGAAATCACTACCTTCATAACAACTTAGAAATTTTCCATCTCTACGATAATCTTTAATTGCTCGAACCATGACTGAAACTTCATTCTTTTTAAATACTAGCTGACCAGCATTCCCATGGTCAATAGTATCAAATGATAGAATTGGCTTTTCTAAGAGTTTCATATCCTCTAAGATAGTACCTGCTACATGACTATAGTTAATATCCAGATATAAATCTGCACTGCTCTTCAACTTATCTAATACAGGAGGAACAATCTGTGGATGCAATCTCACATTATCATATACCACCAATCTTTTTAGCTTATCTCCCATATCCGTCCAAGCAGCGATATGAAATACCACATCTGGAAGAGCTGTAACTAACTCCTCTATTCCTTCTAAATCTTGGGAATTCGTTAAGGTTAAACAAGAAAATTCCTTATCTAGAGGCGATATTAGCTCAAACTCTCCTACATGGTGTTGTAGAATCTGACTCCACTCCAAATCATGGTATTCCCACCATAAATCACGATAACGATTGGCTATCAAGGTGGTCCATGGCTTTCTGTAGGTCGTAAAATGAATCACAACTGGTTTATCATTAAAAGCCAGATGTTCCTGCCAATTATTATAGAGAGCCACCACATCATGCCCTACTTGTAGATTGTAAGCTCTATCTAGCTCTAACCAATTATCTTGCAAGACCTGATTGAAAATCGTTTGATCGCCGTTAAAATTTTCAAAACGGCCTTCTTCAACTTCCTTTGTTGTTAGGATATACTGTTCAATTAGACGATCTTTTAGCTTCTCTTGGCGCCATTTTTTATTGTTAATGAGTAAAACACCAGTATTAAAACCTTGACCATTTACGTTTCTAATCGCTGCGATAGAATGTTCTTGTACACCCTGCTCAAATAGACTGTCTAATTTATCATTAATAAGTAAATCACAATCCAAATACAACACAGTATCTTCTTGTATATAGTCTGGAATAAAGTACCTAGCATAGGCAATACTGCTAATATGAGCTTGCTTGATCCAATCCTGAAAAATAGCCTGTTCTGGCAACTTCACATCAATAATCTCACTCCCTAGCATGCGAGCTATTTTTCGTGGCTTACGGAACCAATCTGGCATGATATCTTGATTTAAAACGTAAATCTTAACATCTCGATTGTGATATAGGATAGATTTTATAGTTGTTTCTAACTGTGTAGTATAATTGCGATCCCCAGCTAATACAATTGTTTTGTTCATTTCATTTCCTTAATTAATTCCCAAGTGATAGATTGCATCTACCAGTAGCTTTTTAGTGAAATAACCCTCTTTTAACAAATAGCTAAAGGTTTTTATCCGATTCGTTATTTCTTGATATTCTTCGACATTCATTTTATCAACTATCTCATGAACTTCTTCTAGACTATCCGCCACAAAACCCAAGCCTTGATCGACTATAAATTTAGCAGTTGACAAGCTACTTGGCACAATGACTGGTATGCCAGCTGTCAGATAGGTACTTACCTTATGAGATATATTTAAAGTATAGTATTGGTTACTTTCTCCATCGTTTTGATGAGTTCCCCAGACAAGACCAAAGCCACCTTTTGATAATTCTAGTAACAGTTCCTCATCTTTTTTCCATCCTTCAATGCTGAGATTTCTAGCACTAGAACTAGCTTCCCCTTTATTTGAAAATACTCTCAAAAGCGTATCTTGGCACCAATTTTGCAAGTCTGGAAAACGCTCTAAACTTCCAGCAAAAAAAAGTTCTTTTTTTAAAGTCGGAGTGTATAGGGATAAATCATGAGGATGATCCCACATCCCTTGAATGAGAATCTTCTTAGTCGTCAAGCCTTCTTCAATCAGTCGTTCTTTCATCTGCTCAGATGGAACAATCAAAACATCCGATAGGTTATACATGTACATATACTCTTTCATGAGATAATAGTTACTATCAAACATGAGAGGAACAACATCATGGATAAAGCAAATAATTTTCACCTGCATATCCTTCAGCTTATCAAACAAGACTCGATCAAACTCAAAGCCATTCCAAGTTGGAGACTGAAAAACTAATATATCTCCAATTGAAATACTGGCCATAATCCCATCCAGACGCTTATTCATTTCAGAAGGACTGTCTGAAGCAATATTATAAAAATAGATACCGACTTCTCTAAATCCCAGTTGGCTGGCAATCTTTTGAACAGCATTTTGCGCTAAGATAACCGTACTATCACCAGCCATGCCGTATAAATTCGTTAAATGTAGTTTCATATTTCTTGTTTCTATAATAATTAATTCCAGTAAGTCGTTCTTTCGTTTTAATTTCATTTCATTATTGGGATTCTACTCCCTGCAACTGCTAAATTAAAATTTATCTTCGACTTTCTATTTTTACATGTCCATCATTATAAACCACACTGTTTGATGGAATATCATTTCGAATAAGACAACCTGCTCCGATAATGGTATTATCGCCAATTGTCACTCCTTTTAAAATCGTGACATTACTTCCTATCCAGCAATCTCTACCAACTTTGATTGGTGCTGTGGTCCACTGCCACTTTTCAATTTTTTCAGCGGTATAAATATGGTCGTGATCATAAAAACGGATGCCTTCCCCCATCATGGTACCTGCTCCAATTTCAATTCTTTCCATACAGTTAAAACTACAAGAGTTATTGATAAAAACACCATCATGCAGTATTAACTTACCCGAAGAAACATGGAAATTTTCAAAATTTCTGCAGATGACATTGGCTCCTACAACCAAGTTTGCCTTATCATTGATTTGAAATACATTCCAAGTCCCATCTTGGATGATTTTTTCTTGATGATTGGTGCCGAATCTGACTTCATTCTGATACTCTCTCACTCTAGAAACCAATTTATCTGGTGTACTTGACAGAAAAACTTCTTGTCCTTGATTTCCATGGACTGTATTGTCAAAAGCAAAGACAGGTTTTTCAGCCTGTACAAATCTTGATACAATAGTATCCACTTCTTGAAAGTGATTGATATCTAGTAGAAAGTCACACGTATCTAGTAGGAAATTTAGCTGTTCTTCATTTGTAGTCGTTAGGAGACGGACATTATAGTTCGTTTCTAAGCTACGAATTTTCTCGGAAAATTGGACAGGTGCTGCAATATGAAAACAGATGTTTGGCAAGTTTTCAAGGAGATAATATAATTGTTCAATTTGATCACTAACAGTTAAGATTAGTGCATCACCTACTAAATGATTTTTCTTCATTTGCTTATTTCTCTTAATTTTTCAATCATTGCTTGAACTTGGTCAACAGCATATACCTCCTGACCTACTTCGTAGGATTTGGTGTTTTCAAAAGATAAAATCGGTTTCCCAAGTCTTGCAAATTGGTTGAGAATTTCCTCTGTCTTTTCACCATGATTGATATCTAAAAGTACTTTACTGGTTTCTACCAATTCATGATCGACATCTACCAAATAGTGAATCCCGTTAAATATGGTCACGTTTGGATAAATCGTCATCTGAGCCAATCGATCGCTAACCATGACTCTAGCTGCGATTTTAAATTGAATCTCTGGTAAAGACTGAACAAATGTTTCAATTTGTTCAATATGGTCTGAAGCTGTATAGATGAGACAAGTGAACGGTTCCTTTATAGGATAAAGGTGAGATTTTTGTAATGGATGTAAATGATGATTTTGTCCCAATTCTGTCCATTCAAGTCCATGATAATACCACCAGACATCACGATAGGTTTGAGCTGCCAAATCTTTCCACGGTTTCCGATGAGAAAGATAATGAATAATAGCAGGATAATCCTGACCTACAGGCAACTGATAATCAGTGAACTGCTTATGAATGACAATATGATTATAATCAAAATCCAATTCCAGCCATTTATGTTCAAAAAGCATATTCAAGATGCTCTGATCTGCCTGATCCACCTTATCATGCCATTCATTGGTTAAATCAATCAACTTTTGTGTCATCTGTTCTTGTTTCCACAAAATATTATTGATCAAGAGAACCCCAGCATTAAAAATTTCCTGACCGAAATAGGCTCTTCCCCCGAAATCTCTAACAGCAGCCAAAGGATAATCTTGTAAATCAGTAGCAAACAAGTCGTCCAGATTTTTAGTTACAAGTAAATCACAGTCCAAGTAGAGGGCCTTGTCTTCTTGCACGAAATCAGCCACAAAATAACGCAAAAAAACAGTGTAACTAATATCTGTTTTATAACGTGAAATTTGCTCAGACGTTACCCGACAATTGATAATTTCTGAATCAAACTTTTCTAAACGCTTGTTTAATTGTTTGATCCATTCATTAGGAAAATCGCTATTAATCAGATAAAAACGCATGGAGCGATTGTGGTAACAAATAGATTTGATAGTAGTCAAAACTTGATCTACATAGGCGTAATTCGCCGCTAGTACAATCGCTTTCTTTTGTGTTTTTTTGTTTTTTCAAGTTGGTCTAGTAGATGTTTTTTTGTCTCAAATTCTTTGTAGGTGGGAGTTTCTTCTAAGCCACTGACCTTCCCATTAGAAAGACTTCCTTCTAACATCTGACGATAAATAGCTAAATGTTTTTCTAAAGGATATCCTAGACTGGCTAATAAAGTGATACGTTCAGACATGGCATCAACCAAGGCATGCATCCATTTTTCTGTCCAAGTCCTGGACAAACTATTATTTCTGATGCGATAAGAATAGATCCCTTTATGGATATAAACAATCTTTTCAGCCAATAAATAAATCTTTTGATTGAGGTAACCGTCTTCTCCTAATTTACCTACGTCGAAGCGTAACTGCTCGAACAATCTTGCCTTATAGAGTTTACCCCAAGCAGATATCAAAGCAAAATTCTTCATTTCTTGGGATTCATACAAGTTCTCAAAGATAGAAACATTGTCATATACTTTCTCATAATAGGAGTCTCCTAATATATGAAAGTAGAACATTCCTTCGCTTTCGTTGAAAGAATAATAATTCCCTACTGCAATATCAGCCTGATACTCTACTATTTTTTTGTATAGGGTTTCTACATAATCTTGCTCAATCCAATCATCCGAGTCAACAAAGGTCACATAATCTCCGGACATATTTTCCAGACCAGTATTTCGTGCAGCAGAAAGACCAGCATTTTCTTGTTCTATATAGATAATTCGATGATCTATTTCTACAAATTCTTTACAAATCTCACCTGAAGCATCAGTAGAACCATCATTAACAATAATAATCTCAATATTTTTATATGTTTGAGCAATAATACTATCTAGGCATTTTCTTAGATAGCTTTCCACATTGTATACCGGTACAACAACCGTTATTTTATCATCCACTAGCGATTTTCTCCTTATATTTATTATACAATTTTTTAGTCAAAATTTCAGCTACATAATAGTAAAAACCCCTTGAAAATTCTACTTTTCCAAGGGGTTTCTATGATTTACGTGCACGAGTTAGTTTAGCCTAAATCTATTGGATATCCTTACTCTTCTTCATCACGCTTACGGCGTTTCGCAACCAAACCAATACCTGTAACAGCTGCTAAAGCACCAAGCAACACAGATCCAGTTGACGACTCAGTACCTGTATTTGGCAATTCTTTTTGTGACTTACCTGATGATTCAGATGTATTTCCAACTTGTGAGTTCGAATGGTTTACTGAATTTGAAGAGTTGGTACTTGCTGAGGTCGATGTGCTTGTCGATGCTGGAGCACTTGTTGACGCTGATTCAGAGGCCGATGTGCTTGCTGAGGCTGATGCAGAAGCTGATGTGCTTGCTGAAGCTGAAGCACTTGTTGATGCTGACTCAGAAGCGCTTGTGCTTGCTGATTCTGATGCAGACGTTGATGCGGACTCAGAAGCTGATGTGCTTGCTGAAGCTGAAGCAGACGTTGAGGCCGATTCAGAGGCTGATGTGCTTGCTGATTGGCTCGCACTTGTTGACGCTGACTCAGAAGCCGATGTACTTGCTGAGGCTGACGCACTTGTTGACGCTGATTCAGAGGCACTTGTTGATGCTGATTCTGATGCGCTTGTTGACGCTGATTCTGAGGCACTTGTTGACGCTGATTCTGATGCCGATGTACTTGCTGAGGCTGACGCACTTGTTGATGCTGATTCAGATTCAGATGCAGACGTTGATGCTGACTCAGAAGCCGATGTACTTGCTGATTCGCTTGCACTTGTTGACGCTGATTCAGAGGCACTTGTTGATGCTGATTCTGATGCGCTTGTTGACGCTGATTCAGAGGCCGATGTGCTTGCTGAGGCTGACGCACTTGTTGACGCTGATTCAGAAGCGCTTGTGCTTGCTGAGGCTGATGCAGACGTTGATGCGGACTCAGAAGCTGATGTGCTTGCTGAAGCTGAAGCAGACGTTGAGGCCGATTCAGAGGCTGATGTGCTTGCTGATTGGCTCGCACTTGTTGACGCTGACTCAGAAGCCGATGTACTTGCTGAGGCTGATGCGCTTGTTGACGCTGATTCTGATGCCGATGTGCTTGCTGAGGCTGAGGCAGACGTTGATGCTGAGGCTGATGCGCTTGTTGACGCTGATTCTGATGCCGATGTGCTTGCTGAGGCTGACGCACTTGTTGACGCTGATTCAGAAGCCGATGTACTTGCTGAGGCTGACGCACTTGTTGACGCTGACTCAGAAGCCGATGTACTTGCTGAGGCTGATGCGCTTGTTGACGCTGATTCAGAAGCCGATGTACTTGCTGAGGCTGACGCACTTGTTGACGCTGATTCAGAGGCACTTGTTGACGCTGACTCAGAAGCCGATGTACTTGCTGAGGCTGATGCGCTTGTTGACGCTGATTCTGATGCCGATGTGCTTGCTGAGGCTGATGCGCTTGTTGACGCTGATTCTGATGCCGATGTGCTTGCTGAGGCTGACGCACTTGTTGACGCTGATTCAGAGGCACTTGTGCTTGCTGAAGCTGAAGCACTTGTTGACGCTGATTCAGATGCACTTGTGCTTGCTGATTGGCTCGCACTTGTTGACGCTGATTCTGATGCCGATGTGCTTGCTGAGGCTGATGCGCTTGTTGACGCTGATTCAGAAGCCGATGTACTTGCTGAGGCTGACGCACTTGTTGACGCTGACTCAGAAGCCGATGTACTTGCTGAGGCTGATGCGCTTGTTGACGCTGATTCAGAAGCCGATGTACTTGCTGAGGCTGACGCACTTGTTGACGCTGACTCAGAAGCCGATGTACTTGCTGAAGCTGAAGCACTTGTTGACGCTGACTCAGATGCTGATGTGCTTGCTGATGCTGAAGCACTTGTTGATGCTGACTCAGAAGCGCTTGTGCTTGCTGAGGCTGAAGCAGACGTTGAGGCCGATTCAGAAGCTGATGTGCTTGCTGAGGCTGATGCGCTTGTTGACGCTGATTCAGAAGCTGATGTACTTGCTGAAGCTGAAGCAGACGTTGAGGCCGATTCAGAGGCTGATGTGCTTGCTGATTGGCTCGCACTTGTTGACGCTGACTCAGAAGCCGATGTACTTGCTGAGGCTGATGCGCTTGTTGACGCTGATTCTGATGCCGATGTGCTTGCTGAGGCTGATGCGCTTGTTGACGCTGACTCAGAAGCCGATGTACTTGCTGAGGCTGATGCGCTTGTTGACGCTGATTCTGATGCCGATGTGCTTGCTGAGGCTGATGCGCTTGTTGACGCTGATTCTGATGCCGATGTGCTTGCTGAGGCTGAAGCACTTGTTGACGCTGATTCAGAGGCACTTGTGCTTGCTGAAGCTGAAGCACTTGTTGACGCTGATTCAGATGCACTTGTGCTTGCTGATTGGCTCGCACTTGTTGACGCTGATTCTGATGCCGATGTGCTTGCTGAGGCTGACGCACTTGTTGACGCTGATTCAGAGGCACTTGTGCTTGCTGAGGCTGATGCACTTGTTGACGCTGATTCTGATGCCGATGTACTTGCTGAGGCTGAGGCAGACGTTGATGCTGACTCAGAAGCCGATGTACTTGCTGATTCGCTTGCACTTGTTGACGCTGATTCAGAGGCACTTGTTGACGCTGATTCTGATGCCGATGTGCTTGCTGAGGCTGAAGCACTTGTTGACGCTGACTCAGAAGCCGATGTACTTGCTGAGGCTGACGCACTTGTTGACGCTGACTCAGAAGCCGATGTACTTGCTGAAGCTGAAGCACTTGTTGACGCTGATTCTGATGCCGATGTACTTGCTGAGGCTGAGGCAGACGTTGATGCTGATTCTGATGCGCTTGTTGACGCTGATTCTGATGCCGATGTGCTTGCTGATGCTGAAGCACTTGTTGACGCTGATTCTGAAGCTGATGTACTTGCTGACGCTGAGGCAGACGTTGATGCTGATTCTGATGCCGATGTGCTTGCTGATGCTGAAGCACTTGTTGACGCTGATTCTGAAGCTGATGTACTTGCTGACGCTGAGGCACTTGTTGATGCTGACTCAGATGCTGATGTACTTGCTGAGGCTGACGCACTTGTTGACGCTGACTCAGAAGCCGATGTGCTTGCTGAGGCTGACGCACTTGTCGACGCTGACTCTGATGCGCTTGTACTTGCTGATTGGCTCGCACTTGTTGACGCTGACTCAGAAGCCGATGTGCTTGCTGAAGCTGACGCAGACGTTGAGGCCGATTCAGAAGCTGATGTGCTTGCTGAGGCTGATGCACTTGTTGAGGCTGATTCAGAGGCCGATGTGCTTGCTGAGGCTGAGGCACTTGTTGATGCGGACTCAGAAGCCGATGTGCTTGCTGATTGGCTCGCACTTGTTGACGCTGACTCAGAAGCCGATGTACTTGCTGAGGCTGACGCACTTGTTGACGCTGATTCAGAGGCACTTGTTGATGCTGATTCTGATGCGCTTGTTGACGCTGATTCTGAGGCACTTGTTGACGCTGATTCTGATGCCGATGTACTTGCTGAGGCTGACGCACTTGTTGATGCTGATTCAGATGCAGACGTTGATGCTGACTCAGAAGCCGATGTACTTGCTGATTCTGATGCGCTTGTTGACGCTGATTCAGAGGCACTTGTTGACGCTGACTCAGAAGCCGATGTACTTGCTGAGGCTGATGCGCTTGTTGACGCTGATTCTGATGCCGATGTGCTTGCTGAGGCTGATGCGCTTGTTGACGCTGATTCTGATGCCGATGTGCTTGCTGAGGCTGAAGCACTTGTTGACGCTGATTCAGAGGCACTTGTGCTTGCTGAAGCTGAAGCACTTGTTGACGCTGATTCAGATGCACTTGTGCTTGCTGATTGGCTCGCACTTGTTGACGCTGATTCTGATGCCGATGTGCTTGCTGAGGCTGATGCGCTTGTTGACGCTGATTCAGAAGCCGATGTACTTGCTGAGGCTGATGCACTTGTTGATGCTGACTCAGAGGCCGATGTGCTTGCTGATTGGCTCGCACTTGTTGACGCTGATTCAGATGCACTTGTACTTGCTGAAGCTGACGCACTTGTTGACGCTGACTCTGATGCACTTGTGCTTGCTGAGGCTGAAGCAGACGTTGAGGCCGATTCAGAAGCTGATGTGCTTGCTGAGGCTGATGCGCTTGTTGACGCTGATTCTGAAGCTGATGTACTTGCTGCTGAAGCACTTGTTGACGCTGATTCAGAGGCACTTGTGCTTGCTGATTGGCTCGCACTTGTTGACGCTGATTCTGATGCCGATGTACTTGCTGAGGCTGAGGCAGACGTTGATGCTGAGGCTGATGCGCTTGTTGACGCTGATTCTGATGCCGATGTGCTTGCTGAGGCTGACGCACTTGTTGACGCTGATTCAGAAGCGCTTGTGCTTGCTGAGGCTGATGCAGACGTTGATGCGGACTCAGAAGCTGATGTGCTTGCTGAAGCTGAAGCAGACGTTGAGGCCGATTCAGAGGCTGATGTGCTTGCTGATTGGCTCGCACTTGTTGACGCTGACTCAGAAGCCGATGTACTTGCTGAGGCTGACGCACTTGTTGACGCTGATTCAGAGGCACTTGTTGATGCTGATTCTGATGCGCTTGTTGACGCTGATTCAGAGGCACTTGTTGACGCTGACTCAGAAGCCGATGTACTTGCTGAGGCTGATGCGCTTGTTGACGCTGATTCTGATGCCGATGTGCTTGCTGAGGCTGATGCGCTTGTTGACGCTGATTCTGATGCCGATGTGCTTGCTGAGGCTGAAGCACTTGTTGACGCTGATTCAGAGGCACTTGTGCTTGCTGAAGCTGAAGCACTTGTTGACGCTGATTCAGATGCACTTGTGCTTGCTGATTGGCTCGCACTTGTTGACGCTGATTCTGATGCCGATGTGCTTGCTGAGGCTGATGCGCTTGTTGACGCTGATTCTGAAGCTGATGTACTTGCTGAAGCACTTGTTGACGCTGATTCAGAGGCACTTGTGCTTGCTGATTGGCTCGCACTTGTTGACGCTGATTCTGATGCCGATGTACTTGCTGAGGCTGAGGCAGACGTTGATGCTGATTCTGATGCGCTTGTTGACGCTGATTCTGATGCCGATGTGCTTGCTGAGGCTGAAGCACTTGTTGACGCTGACTCAGATGCACTTGTACTTGCTGAAGCTGACGCACTTGTTGACGCTGACTCTGATGCACTTGTGCTTGCTGAGGCTGAAGCAGACGTTGAGGCCGATTCAGAAGCTGATGTGCTTGCTGAGGCTGATGCGCTTGTTGACGCTGATTCTGAAGCTGATGTACTTGCTGAAGCACTTGTTGACGCTGATTCAGAGGCACTTGTGCTTGCTGATTGGCTCGCACTTGTTGACGCTGATTCTGATGCCGATGTACTTGCTGAGGCTGAGGCAGACGTTGATGCTGATTCTGATGCGCTTGTTGACGCTGATTCTGATGCCGATGTGCTTGCTGATGCTGAAGCACTTGTTGACGCTGATTCTGAAGCTGATGTACTTGCTGACGCTGAGGCACTTGTTGACGCTGATTCTGATGCCGATGTGCTTGCTGAGGCTGACGCACTTGTTGACGCTGACTCTGATGCACTTGTGCTTGCTGATTGGCTCGCACTTGTTGATGCTGATTCAGAGGCCGATGTGCTTGCTGAGGCTGACGCACTTGTTGATGCTGAGGCAGATGCGCTTGTGCTGGCTGAAGCTGAAGCAGACGTTGACGCTGATTCAGATGCTGATGTGCTGGCTGAAGCTGAAGCAGACGTTGAGGCCGATTCAGATGCTGATGTACTTGCTGAGGCTGAAGCACTTGTTGAGGCTGACTCTGATGCGCTTGTGCTTGCTGAGGCTGAAGCACTTGTTGACGCTGATTCTGATGCCGATGTGCTTGCTGACTCAGAGGCGCTTGTGCTTGCTGATTCGCTTGCGCTTGTTGAGGCTGACTCAGAAGCCGATGTGCTTGCTGAGGCTGAAGCGCTTGTTGATGCACTTTGACTCGCACTTGTTGAAGCGGATTTAGACGCGCTCGTTGAGGCACTTTGGCTCGCACTTGTTGATGCGGATTTAGACGCACTCGTTGAAGCACTTTGGCTTGCACTTGTTGACGCGGACTTAGATGCGCTCGTTGAAGCACTTTGGCTTGCACTTGTTGAAGCGGACTTAGACGCGCTCGTTGAAGCACTTTGGCTGGCACTTGTTGAAGCGGACTTAGACGCGCTCGTTGAAGCACTTTGGCTGGCACTTGTTGACGCTGACTTAGACGCGCTCGTTGAAGCACTTTGGCTGGCACTTGTTGAAGCGGACTTAGACGCGCTCGTTGAGGCACTTTGGCTCGCACTTGTCGATGCGGACTTAGATGCGCTTGTTGATGCACTTTGGCTGGCACTTGTTGAAGCGGACTTAGACGCGCTCGTTGAGGCACTTTGGCTGGCACTTGTTGAAGCGGACTTAGACGCGCTTGTTGATGCACTTTGGCTGGCACTTGTTGAAGCGGACTTAGATGCACTTGTCGATGCGGACTTAGACGCGCTCGTTGAAGCGGACTTAGACGAACTTGTCGATGCGGACTTAGATGCGCTCGTTGAAGCGGACTTAGATGCGCTTGTTGATGCACTTTGACTCGCACTAGTCGACGCTGACTTAGATGCGCTCGTTGAAGCACTTTGACTTGCACTGGTTGACGCTGATTGACTTGCTTTAGTCGATGCGGACTTAGACGCGCTCGTTGAGACACTTTGGCTCGCTCTCGTTGACGCGGATTTAGACGCGCTCGTTGAGGCACTGATTGAAGAACTTTGACTTAGACTAGTAGAAGCACTTCTACTCTTATAATCACTATCAGACACTTTTATAGTTACCGTATCTGTAGTCCTATCTTTATACGTAATAGTGACTGTACCATTGTCGCTAACACTGAAGGAATCAATACGCTTTTCCGTCTTATTATTTAGTTTTTCAACAGCAGCCAATATACGGGCTTTTTCTTGAGAGTTCAATTGAGAGATATTTTCTACTTGGAAAGTTTCAGAAGGTCCTACACCATCCATAATATCTGACAATTTGCCTTGTTTAATAAAGAAGTTTCCTTTATTGGCATCCCCAGCCTGATTATAGTTACCAGCCTTATCTGTCGCAATAGCATTTCTGCGCCAATAATTCCCATCTTCAAATTTCAAATCATCCTTCATGTGTCCAGTAGCGGTAATACGAGCTGGACTAGATGTCGTCGCAACAATTTCGCCATTAGGGTCTGACAAGGAAGTAACTGTCCCCGTACCATATTTAGGATCTTTAAAGAAATTATTAGCCAAGTCCGAAGCCGGACGATTTCCATCAGATTCCGGAACAAGTTTAAATTCTCTTAATTTGCCCTTGTTATCAGTCGCAGTCATATCAACTTTGAAATCATCACCCGCATAAATGTAATAGTATTTATTTCCATCCTTCCCAATAACTGGTTGGATTTCTTTCCCATTCCGAGTTACGGATACATTAACATCAGGAATTTCCTTTTCCTTCTCTAGGGTTGCATTGATTGTACTTGATGTACCATCACGATAAGTAACTGTAATAGTACCATCAGTATCAACTTCAATTTTCGACTTGGTTCCAGGATATGATAAAGTCACCTTCCCATTTTCGGCATAAGATAAATTTGGCTGTGTACCATTTTTTACTACATCTTGATTAGACAGTAAATCACGTTTATTAGCATCATCGTTAATAAAGTTATTATAAACTTCCTTAATTTCTTCAGGAGTTAAATGACTCAAATCAGAGACTCTAACAATATCACCACTTTGAATATCATGGCGCTCATTGAAACCTTTGATAAGGAACTTAACAGAATCTCTAGCTATTTGGCCATTATACTGACCAGATGAAAAATTATAGGTGTACTCTTTTCCTATCTGTGCCGATAAATCGTTACCACCAACTGTACCTAGGAGATAACTAAATACATTAGGCCTGTTGATACCAGGTACACCCATCTGGTTTCCAACATAGTTAACACCTGGGACAGGGTCGCTTTGTTCTAAACCATAGATATATATATTGCTATCCGAACGCCTTTGAATACCAATCAAATCATTAATTGAATCGCCATTATATACTTCTTTGTAACGATTATCAATATTGTATTGTGGGCCAAGTTTTGAAGTTGTTTGATTATTTGTATTTTGCTGTCTATACCCTGTTGGAACACTTGCAGATTGAACTCCAGAAGCATTACCTTGAGTATTTTGATCGATAGGTGCCGAGCTAACCTGAACCTGCATATCTGCAGTTGCAGTCGGCACATTGTTGTCATATTTTACTTTAACTTCAATCCTACCGTTTAAGTTCTTATTTTGTCCATGTCTGTAATTATAAACAATCTCAGAACCCTGAGTAAAGGTTTTCTCCATAGAGTTGCCATTAAATGTCGCACTTTGGACATGGCCACCTTGGCCGACATTTATTTTAACACCTACATTGCTCAAAGCACTATTAGCCTGAACATTCATGGTATACGTCGCGATACCAGTAGCCTTATCAAAAGTAGCATCTGGACTACTTACTGTTATACGGCCGTCATTCTGATTAGGAGCCCAACTTGCTCGAAGAGAAGCATCGCGCAACATGGCTTTACCATTACGAGCATCACGCGCGCCTGAATTGGCTCTCAAAACGGCATTAACAATAGAATTACGAGCTAGAGTCGCTTTTTGCACCACTGCTGTCAAATCACTAGTTGGATCAGCTAAGGCTTTTTCAATCTCAGTTACCGCAGCATTGACCTTAGTGATGGCTGAATCAGTATTTGGTAAACCAACAGCTTTAGCTAGGTACTCACCCATCTCAGCTGAAAGTTTTGTCAACTTCTTACGATTGTCATCTTGCTGCTTAGCTGAAACTTCTGCTGTTGCGATAGCACCGGCAGTAACTCCTACGATACTAGTCGTGGTAGAAGTTGATTGAGCAGCGCTCGCACTAACCTTCCCGTCAATTTCAGTTGCCTTTAGTAAAGCAGAATCGATTTTAAGGCCAGTTGATTCTTTTGACACAGAAGAATCTTGCTCAGTTGCTGTAGCAGAAGTACTCTGTTCAACTGATAGACTTGACACTGTAGAAAAGCTACCCGGCTCACTTGTCGATTGACTGATACTAGTAGAGGTGCTGACAGAGGCGCTTGTCGAAGCACTATTAGAAGTACTTTCTGAGGCACTTAGAGAAGTACTCTTCGAAGCACTTGCTGACGAACTCTTAGATACAGATTCTGACATCGAAGTACTTTCGCTCAAAGAAGTAGACAAGCTAGCAGAATTCTCTGAATTATTTACAGATGTCGTACCCAAAACTACGGTATCATTTGTAACCAAAAGATCTGGATTTTCCAGTGTTTTTTCCACGGCTACTGTTTCATTTGCAAACACTTTTGTTTGAGTAGCAACAGTACCCCCTAAAACAGCCCCTGTTGCAGCAAGTCCCTTGATAATATCCAGACCTGTAATAGAAGGATTCACTTTATCCTCTACTACCTCTGTCATGACTTGAGTCGTATCTACACCACCCCGCAAGACCTTGAACAAACCAAAAAGAGAGGTTGAAGCTCGCAACCAATGTTTTCCTGATTTGATCAACTTATACCGCGTCACTCGGTCGGTTTCTCTATACTCACCTTTTTGACGTCTAAAAAACATGATTTATCCTTTCGTCACATTCTTAAAGTGGACAATCCACCCAATTTTAATCATACTTTTATAGTATACTCCAAGTGCAAACGACAGTCAAGGAATTTGATATATTTTTATATCACATTGCTATTCAAATATTTTGAAATATAAAAACTTGATTATTCCTGTTTCATTGATAATTCATAATGTAATGCAAAAATACTATCTAGGTAGGTCTTGTGACAATAGATTTTCATAAGAAATTGCTTCGAATCAACTCGATTCTCCTCTATAACTCCTGTCAAAAATGCCCACGATTAGGTTATAATCATGGACATTCTATTGATGTTTTTTTCTAGTTATCTAGTCTATTTTTCAATTTATTCAGTTAGTGAGGTAGTTAGCTAGACTACTCACTACCCGTTACGACAGAAAAATACACGAATCGATAATATTCGTAAAACTTTACTAGTGGAGCGCCTAGCCAAGTTCCATAGAAACTTGGCGTTAGTTACTTAGATTGTTACACAATCAAATACATTTACTAAACTACGACAAAGAGTTTGGGAAATCGATTCCATTTACCAAACGTAGTTAGTAAGGCAGTTAGCTAGTTCGCTTCCTTCCCATTACGACGGAAAAGTCCACGAATCGATACCATTCGTGGATTTTTCCTAGTGAAGCGTTTAGGTAAGCCGCCATAACAGTTACCGATTATTAGATTACGACACTGAGTTTTACAAATCGATTTCATTTGTAAAACTCAGTTAGTGAGGCAGTTAGCTAGTTCGCCAAATAGCGACTAGCGTCCAACAATTAGGAACTTTAGTTCCAATTGTTGGTACTGAGTCACATCTTCTCTTCCAACTCTACATCTGGATACTTGTCCGCAAACCAGCGGAGGGCAAAGTCATTCTCAAAGAGGAAGACTGGTTGGTCGAAACGGTCTTTGGCCAAGATATTTCGGCTTGATGACATCCGTTCATCCAAGTCCTCAGGCTTGATCCAACGAACGGTCTTTTTACCCATTGGGCTCATGACCACTTCCGCATTGTACTCACCTTCCATACGGTGCTTAAATACTTCAAATTGAAGTTGACCAACAGCACCTAGCATATACTCACCTGTTTGGTAATTCTTATAAAGCTGAATGGCTCCTTCTTGCACCAATTGCTCGATTCCCTTGTGGAAGGATTTCTGCTTCATGACATTCTTAGCAGAAACTTTCATGAAAATTTCAGGAGTAAAGGTTGGCAACGGTTCAAACTCAAACTTATTTTTTCCAACTGTCAAGGTATCCCCAACCTGATAAGTACCTGTATCGTAAACACCGATAATATCACCGGCCACGGCGTTGGTCACATTCTCACGACTTTCCGCCATAAACTGGGTAACATTAGACAGTTTGGCACCCTTACCAGTACGAGGCAGGTTGACACTCATACCACGTTCAAATTCACCCGATACGATACGGACAAAAGCAATACGGTCACGGTGACGAGGGTCCATATTGGCTTGGATTTTAAAGACAAATCCTGAGAAATCCTTGTCATAAGGGTCCACAATTTCACCGTCTGTTTTCTTGTGTCCATGTGGTTCTGGAGCAAACTTAAGAAAAGTCTCAAGGAAGGTCTGCACACCAAAGTTAGTAAGGGCTGAACCGAAGAAGACAGGTGTCAATTCTCCAGCAAGGATAGCTTCCTCTGAAAACTCATTCCCAGCTTCATTTAAAAGCTCAATATCATCCTTAACTTGCTCGTAGAAAGGATTGCTACCAAAAAGCTTGTCTCCATCTTCTAGACTAGCAAAACGCTCATCCCCTTTATAGAGCTCCAAGCGTTGGTTATAGAGGTCATACAAGCCTTCGAAGGCTTTCCCCATCCCGATTGGCCAGTTCATCGGATAGCTAGCAATGCCCAAGACTTCTTCCAATTCTTGCAAGAGTTCCAAAGGCTCACGACCGTCACGGTCCAGCTTGTTCATAAATGTAAAGACAGGAATGCCACGGTGTTTCACAACCTCAAACAATTTCTTGGTTTGGGCCTCGATCCCCTTGGCAGAGTCCACGACCATGACTGCAGCATCCACCGCCATCAAGGTACGATAGGTATCTTCTGAGAAATCCTCGTGCCCTGGGGTGTCGAGGATATTGACGCGCTTACCATCGTAGTCAAACTGCATCACAGATGAAGTAACGGAAATCCCACGTTGCTTCTCGATATCCATCCAGTCAGACTTGGCAAAAGTCCCTGTTTTCTTCCCTTTTACAGTACCAGCCTCACGAATCTCGCCCCCAAAGTAGAGCAGTTGCTCAGTGATGGTTGTTTTCCCCGCGTCAGGGTGGGAGATGATGGCAAAAGTACGACGTTTCTTAATTTCTTCTTGAATATTCATAAGTTCTCTTTCTTTGATTCTCTATTTTTCTTGTTTCAATAGCTAAGAATGATTTTTACATTGGATTTTACCATTCCTTTCAACACTCCATTATATCGGATTTTAGCATTTTTTTCAATTTCTATTTTATATTGAATAAAAGCTTTTCCTTGTAGTCAAATAGATAGAAAATCGTGACAATTCTAGCAAAAATGATATAATAAAACAAAGAGGAGATATAATCATGTTCAAAGAATTTGGTGTAACTAATTTAGAAGTGACAAAAGATGATATTTACAAGAATCCAAACAACCCTATTTTGTGCATGTATGATGACGATGAATTAATTGGAACCTTTAGTATTCTAACTGGAGAAGTATTGGAAAATTTGGACTTGGCAGACTATGATATTCGTTTTGCTCAAAAGCAAATTAAGTTAAATCGCGATAACTACCTTGAAACATGGAAGGACTACGTGGGATTATTACATGCCTAAATATTCTTTCCTAATACTCTTCAAAAATCAAATTCAAACCACGTCAGCGTCGGCTTGTCGTACTCAAGTACTGCCTGCGCCTAGCTTTCTAGTTTGCTCTTTGATTTTTATTGAGTATAAAGCATGGTATTGAAATTCGTCCTAACGAACATAACCATAAAGGTCAAAAAGCGCATATTCACTTTTATATCCACGGAGAAGAAGTGGGTTCAATGTTTCTGAACGGTGAACTGAGAGATGGTAAAGCAAAAGCAAAAGACCTAAAAATGATAAGGCAATATGTCTTAGAAAATGCAGTTGAACTTCAGGCTTTATGGAATGAATACCAAAAGAGTACATATTAAAATCAAAGAATCTTAGTTTGCTAATCAACAACAAACAAAAACTATCTAGCAATTTTAATGCCTACTATTCAACTATTGCCCCACTAATGTTACAATGAATATAGAAAAAGGTGTTGCGTCAACAACACCCCACAGAGCCGTTTAAGACGGTGGCTGTAGTTACATAACTAAAAAATAGCTCGTTAACTCGCCAAAGTTAGGACGGCTATTTTTTTGTCTCTTTAAAAATCTCTTTCTTGACTTGCCAGATGTCTTTTTTCAGCTTTCCCTCCCTTATTTATAGGAAAATATGGTAAAATAGAACAGACTAAAAATCATCATTTCACGAAAGGATGCAAGATGAAAATTACGCAAGAAGAGGTAACACACGTTGCCAATCTTTCAAAATTAAGATTCTCTGAAGAAGAAACTGCTGCCTTTGCGACTACCTTGTCTAAGATTGTTGACATGATTGAGTTGCTAGGCGAAGTTGACACAACTGGTGTCGCACCTACTACGACTATGGCCGACCGCAAGACTGTACTCCGCCCTGATGTGGCCGAAGAAGGAACAGACCGCGATCGCTTGTTTAAAAACGTACCTGAAAAAGACAACTACTATATCAAGGTACCAGCTATCCTAGACGATGGAGGAGATGCCTAATGAATTTCAACAATAAAACCATTGAAGACTTGCACAATCTCCTTGTCTCTAAGGAAATTTCTGCAACAGAATTAACCCAAGCAACGCTTGAAGATATCAAGTCTCGAGAGACAGCTATCAACGCTTTTGTTACCATCGCTGAGGAACAAGCCCTTGCGCAAGCTAAAGCTATTGATGAAGCAGGAATCGATGCTGATAATGTCCTCTCAGGAATTCCACTTGCAGTTAAGGATAACATCTCTACTGATGGTATTCTCACAACTGCTGCATCAAAAATGCTCTACAACTATGAGCCTATTTTTGATGCGACAGCCGTTTCCAATGCTAAAGCTAAGGGTATGATTGTTGTTGGGAAAACAAACATGGACGAATTTGCCATGGGTGGTTCAGGTGAGACTTCTCACTACGGTGCCACTACAAATGCTTGGGACCACAGCAAAGTTCCTGGTGGTTCATCAAGTGGTTCTGCCGCAGCCGTAGCCTCAGGACAAGTCCGCTTGTCTCTTGGATCTGATACAGGTGGTTCTATCCGCCAACCTGCTGCCTTCAACGGGATCGTCGGTCTCAAACCAACCTACGGAACGGTTTCTCGTTTCGGTCTCATTGCCTTTGGTAGCTCATTAGACCAGATTGGACCTTTCGCACCAACTGTTAAGGAAAACGCCCTCTTGCTCAACGCTATTGCCAGCGAAGATGCCAAAGACTCTACTTCTGCTCCTGTCCGCATTGCCGACTTTACTTCAAAAATCGGCCAAGACATCAAGGGTATGAAAATCGCTTTGCCTAAAGAATACCTCGGTGAAGGGATTGACCCAGAGGTTAAGGGAACCATTCTGAACGCAGCCAAACACTTTGAAAAACTTGGTGCTATTGTTGAAGAAGTGAGTCTACCTCACTCAAAATACGGTGTTGCCGTCTACTACATCATTGCTTCATCTGAAGCTTCATCAAACTTGCAACGTTTTGACGGTATCCGTTACGGCTACCGCGCAGAAGATGCAACCAACCTTGATGAAATCTATGTAAACAGCCGTAGCCAAGGTTTCGGTGAAGAGGTTAAACGCCGTATCATGCTTGGTACATTCAGTCTTTCATCAGGTTACTATGACGCCTACTATAAGAAGGCTGGCCAGGTCCGTACCCTCATCATCCAAGATTTCGAAAAAGTCTTCGCGGATTACGACTTGATTTTGGGCCCAACTGCTCCTAGTGTTGCCTATGACTTGGATTCACTCAACCACGACCCAGTTGCTATGTACTTGGCTGACCTCTTGACCATACCTGTAAACTTGGCAGGACTGCCTGGAATTTCTATTCCTGCTGGATTCTCTCAAGGTCTGCCTGTCGGTCTCCAATTGATCGGTCCTAAGTACTCTGAGGAAACCATTTACCAAGCTGCCGCTGCTTTTGAAGCAACAACAGACTACCACAAACAACAACCCGTGATTTTTGGAGGTGACAACTAATGAACTTTGAAACAGTCATTGGACTTGAAGTCCACGTAGAGCTCAACACCAATTCAAAAATCTTCTCACCTACATCTGCCCACTTCGGAAATGACCAAAATGCCAACACCAATGTGATTGACTGGTCTTTCCCAGGAGTTCTGCCAGTTCTCAATAAAGGTGTTGTCGATGCCGGTATCAAGGCTGCTCTTGCCCTCAATATGGACATCCACAAAAAGATGCACTTTGACCGCAAGAACTACTTCTACCCTGATAATCCCAAAGCCTACCAAATTTCTCAGTTTGATGAGCCAATCGGTTATAACGGTTGGATTGAAGTCGAGCTAGAAGACGGTACAACTAAGAAAATCGGTATTGAACGTGCCCACCTAGAAGAAGACGCTGGTAAAAACACCCACGGTACAGACGGCTACTCTTATGTTGACCTCAACCGCCAAGGGGTGCCATTGATTGAGATTGTATCTGAAGCTGACATGCGTTCTCCTGAAGAAGCCTATGCTTATCTAACAGCCCTCAAGGAAGTTATCCAGTACGCTGGTATTTCTGACGTTAAGATGGAAGAAGGTTCTATGCGTGTGGATGCCAATATCTCCCTTCGCCCTTATGGTCAAGAAAAATTCGGTACCAAGACTGAGTTGAAAAACCTCAATTCCTTCTCAAACGTTCGCAAAGGTCTTGAATACGAAGTCCAACGTCAAGCTGAAATCCTTCGCTCAGGTGGTCAAATCCGTCAGGAAACACGTCGTTACGATGAAGCTAACAAAGCAACTATCCTCATGCGTGTCAAGGAAGGTGCTGCAGACTACCGCTACTTCCCAGAACCAGACCTACCTCTCTTTGAAATCTCAGACGAGTGGATTGAGGAAATGCGTACTGAATTGCCAGAGTTTCCAAAAGAACGCCGTGCGCGCTACGTATCTGACCTTGGCTTGTCAGACTACGATGCTAGCCAGTTGACTGCTAACAAAGTCACATCTGACTTCTTTGAAAAAGCTGTTGCTCTTGGTGGTGATGCCAAGCAAGTCTCTAACTGGCTCCAAGGAGAAGTTGCTCAGTTCTTGAATGCCGAAGGCAAGACACTTGAACAAATAAAATTGACACCAGAAAACTTGGTAGAAATGATTGCCATCATCGAAGACGGTACTATCTCTTCTAAGATTGCTAAGAAAGTCTTTGTCCACCTGGCTAAAAATGGCGGTGGAGCGCGTGAATACGTTGAGAAAGCAGGCATGGTGCAAATCTCAGATCCAGCTGTCTTGATTCCAATTATCCACCAAGTCTTTGCCGATAACGAAGCCGCAGTTGCCGACTTCAAGTCAGGCAAACGCAACGCAGACAAGGCCTTTACAGGCTTCCTTATGAAAGCAACCAAAGGCCAAGCTAACCCACAAGTTGCCCTTAAACTCCTTGCCCAAGAATTAGCGAAGTTGAAAGAAGATGAATAACAGACTTTTTATATACCTTTTTCTATTTTAGAAAGAAGAAAAAATGAACAAATTTTTACGATTGCTATTTGTTTTAGTCATCATCGCTATACTAGGCGCTTCTATACTACAAATTTTCTTTCCATCATACATGGGAAGTCACTCCGGGTACGGAATCTCAGCTGGTTGGCAACGAGAAATTGGAATATGGAACCTAGCTGTATTGATTCTTATTCTCGGTGTCAATATTAAGTACGATTGGTTCTATCTACGAATCGTGCTTCTCGCTCTCATCTTCGGTGGGATTGGAATAGGAACAAATCACTTAGTCAATTTTATGGAGTATCATTCTCCTGTAAATGCTATCGGTGCTTTCGAAAATTACTTGCTAGCGACGGGGTGGATTGTAGGGTGGCTCATTGAACACCATTCCATAAAGAAGATAACTGCTATTAAATAACGACAAGTATATCTTAGATGATTTTTAAAGGTTATAATATAGTTTAATAATCATTCAAATTAAGTGGTCTACCTTTTCAATAGCCTCAATGCCATATCCTTCTTGAAGAGCTCAGCTACGACCAAGAAAGTCTTTGTCCACCTGGCTAAAAATGGCGGTGGCGCGCGTGAATACGTGGAAAAAGCAGGTATGGTCCAAATCTCAGATCCAGCTGTCTTGATTCCAATTATCCACCAAGTCTTTGCAGATAACGAAGCTGCCGTTGCCGACTTCAAGTCAGGCAAACGTAACGCAGACAAGGCCTTCACAGGATTCCTTATAAAAGCAACCAAGGGCCAAGCTAACCCACAAGTTGCCCTTAAACTCCTTGCCTAAGAATTGGCGAAGTTGAAAGAAGATTAATATATAAAAGAAACCAGCCCTAAGGTTGGTTTTTTCTCCCCTACCAAATCCCATTAACTATTTTGGCTTTATTTCCGGAAGATTTTATGGTAAAATGAAGAGTAATAATATTTATTAAAGAGGTAAAAACATGATTGAAGCAAGCAAATTGAAAGCTGGTATGACATTTGAAACTGCAGACGGAAAATTGATCCGCGTTTTGGAAGCTAGCCACCACAAACCAGGTAAAGGAAACACGATCATGCGTATGAAATTGCGTGATGTCCGTACTGGTTCTACTTTTGACACAAGCTACCGTCCAGAAGAAAAATTCGAACAAGCTATTATCGAAACTGTTCCAGCTCAATACTTGTACAAAATGGATGAAACTGCCTACTTCATGAACACTGAAACTTACGACCAATATGAAATTCCAGTCGTAAATGTTGAAAATGAATTGCTTTACATCCTTGAAAACTCTGATGTGAAAATCCAATTCTACGGAACTGAAGTAATCGGTGTAACTGTACCAACTACTGTTGAATTGACAGTCGCTGAAACACAACCATCTATCAAAGGTGCTACTGTTACAGGTTCTGGTAAACCAGCGACTATGGAAACTGGACTTGTTGTCAACGTTCCTGACTTCATCGAAGCTGGACAAAAATTGATCATCAACACTGCAGAAGGAACTTACGTTTCTCGTGCCTAATCTCTAGAAAGAGGTCATTCTATGGGAATTGAAGAACAATTTGGCGAAATCGTTATCGCTCCACGTGTACTTGAAAAAATCATTGCCATCGCAACTGCTAAAGTTGATGGTGTCCATTCATTTTCAAATAAATCCGTGTCTGATACCCTATCAAAACTCTCTCTTGGTCGTGGCGTCTACTTAAAAGAAAGCAACGAAGAACTAACTGCTGACATCTATCTCTACCTTGAGTACGGTGTGAAAGTACCAAAAGTGGCTCTTGCTATTCAAAAAGCAGTAAAAGATGCTGTCCGAGATATGGCTGATGTGGAACTTGCTGCTGTCAACATCCATGTTGCAGGAATCGTTCCAGATAAAACACCAAAACCTGAGTTGAAAGATCTATTTAACGAGGACTTCCTCAATGACTAGTCCATTATTAGAATCTAGACGTGAACTTCGTAAATGCGCTTTTCAAGCTCTTATGAGCCTTGAATTTGACACAGATGTGGAAACAGCTTGTCACTTTGCCTACACGCATGACCGTGAAGATGCAGATGTGCAAATCCCTGCCTTTCTTCTGAACTTGGTTTCTGGCGTTCAAGCTCAAAAAGACGAGTTGGATAAACAAATCAACCAGCACCTCAAGTCAGGCTGGACAGTTGAACGCTTGACCTTGGTCGAGAAAAACTTACTACGCTTGGGAATCTTTGAAATCACATCATTTGATACACCTCAGCTGGTAGCAGTCAATGAAGCCATTGAACTCGCTAAGAATTTTTCAGATCAAAAATCAGCCCGCTTTATCAATGGACTGCTTAGTCAATTTGTAACTGAAGAAAATGAATAATCGAAAAGGTGTTTGGTCTTCCAGGCACTTTTTTACTTTCCCCTCTGCACAGAGTAAGAACCACATAAAAACTAGAACTGACTGCCAGTTCTAGTTTTTATGTATTCTGAGGTATTAGTATTTTCTAAATCGTTGGTAACGCTCTTCCAACAACGCTTCTATCGATTTTTGCGAAAGTCTAGCTAGCTCATCTTGTAGTTCTTTTTTGACATTCTTAATTAATTCTTTGCTAGAAAGTCCTGCTTCAGAAATCACCTTGTCTACCACGTCCATTTCTAGCAGTTCATGTGATGTGATTTTCATCAACTCTGCTGCTTCCATGGCACGAGTTCCGTCCTTCCATAGAATGGAAGCAAAGCCTTCTGGGCTGAGAATGGCATAGATAGAATTTTCCAGCATCCAAACACGGTCTGCGACTGCTAGAGCCAGAGCCCCACCTGAACCACCTTCACCGATAATGATGGCGATAATCGGAACTTTTAGGTCACTCATTTCCATGAGATTGCGAGCAATAGCTTCTCCCTGTCCACGTTCTTCCGCTCCGACACCAGGATAAGCACCTGCAGTATTGATAAAGGTCACAACTGGACGACCAAACTTTTCAGCCTGTTTCATCAAACGTAGGGCCTTGCGATAGCCTTCTGGATGCGGTTGTCCAAAATTCCGTTTTAGATTGTCTTGTAAACTCTTGCCTTTTTGGATACCAACCACTGTTACAGCTTGGTCTCCAAGCCAGCCGATACCACCAACAACTGCACCATCATCACGAAAAGAACGGTCACCGTGTAATTGGATAAATTCATCAAAAATGCCTGTTGCAAAGTCCAAGGTTGTCAAGCGACTCTGCTCACGCGCTTCTCTGACTATTTTTGCAATATTCATCTAGGACACCCTCCATGCAATCTGACTAGGCTAGCAATCGTATCTGGTAAGTCTCTTCTTTTGACAATAGCATCCACAAAACCATGTTCCAATAGGAATTCTGCCTTTTGGAACCCCTCTGGCAAGCTTTCACGAACCGTATTTTCAATGACACGACGCCCAGCAAAACCGACTAAACTCTGTGGTTCTGCTAGAATGATATCGCCTTCCATAGCGAAAGAAGCTGTCACACCACCTGTCGTTGGATCTGTCAAAATGGTCAGGTAAAAGAGACCAGCATTTGAATGGCGTTTAACTGCTGCAGAAATCTTGGCCATCTGCATGAGACTCATGATTCCTTCCTGCATACGAGCTCCACCAGAGGCTGTGAAGAGAACAACTGGCAATTGTTCGACAGTCGCATACTCAAACAAACGAGTGATTTTCTCCCCTACAACTGTACCCATAGAAGCCATGATAAAGTTGGAATCCATAATCCCAAGAGCCACAGTCTGACCTTTAATAAGAGCAGTTCCTGTGACAACAGCTTCATCCAGACCTGTTTTTTCACGCATAGCTGCTAGTTTCTTTTGATAACCAGGGAAATGCAAAGGATCCTTGCTTTCAATCCCTGTAAACAATTCCTTGAAGGTCCCCATATCAATCGTCAAAGCCAAGCGTTCTTGGGCAGAAATACGAAAGGTATAGCTACAATGTGGACAGATGCGCTCACTTCCCAGATCCTTCTGATAGATGGTATGCTTACAGCCTGGACACTGGGAGAATAATTCATCTGGAACCTCTGGCTTGGCTTGAGGTTTTTCCCTAACCGAACGATTGGGATTGATTCGAATATACTTATCTTTTTTACTAAATAGAGCCATTGATTCCCCTTTTCGGTTTAAACTCTTAAAGTCATTTTATTCTTTTTCTTGATATTTAGGTAAGAAGGTTTCCATCAAGAAGGAAGTATCGTAATCTCCAGCAATGACATTGCGATCTGAAATGAGGTCAAGCTGGAAATCTGCATTGGTCTGCACCCCTTCAATCTCTAATTCATAGAGGGCACGTTGCATTTTCATCAAGGCATCAAAACGATTTTCACCGTGAACGATGATTTTAGCAATCATACTATCATAATATGGCGGAATGGTATAGCCTGGATAAACTGCTGAATCCACGCGCAAGCCAACTCCACCACTTGGCAGATGGAGATTAGTAATCTTACCTGGACTTGGAGCAAAGTTAAAGGCTGGATTTTCTGCATTGATACGACACTCGATGGCATGACCGCGTAGGACAATATCTTCTTGCTTAACAGACAGTGGCTGACCTGCCGCAATGCGAATTTGTTCCTTAACGATATCCACACCTGAAACAAATTCTGTTACTGGATGTTCTACTTGTACACGAGTATTCATCTCCATAAAATAGAATTTACCGCTGGCTTCATCAAGAAGAAACTCAATAGTCCCTGCATTTTCATAGCCCACAGACTCAGCCGCTCGAACAGCAGCAGCACCAATTTCATTACGCAGTGTTTTTCCTATTGCAATCGAAGGACTTTCTTCTAAAACCTTTTGATTATTCCGTTGAAGAGAACAATCCCGTTCCCCCAAGTGAATCACATTTCCGTGTTCATCTCCTAGGATTTGAACCTCGATGTGACGAGCTGGATAGATAACCCGTTCTATGTACATGGCACCATTGCCATAATTGGCCTTGGCCTCACTAGAGGCAGTTTCAAAGGCTGAAACGAGGTCTTCTGGTTTTTCAACCTTACGAATCCCTTTACCGCCTCCACCTGCTGAAGCCTTGAGCATAACAGGATAGCCAATTTCTTCAGCAACAATCAAAGCTTCTTCAGAGTTATGCACTTCTCCATCCGAACCTGGAATGACAGGCACACCAGCTTTAATCATCTGAGCACGCGCATTAATCTTATCCCCCATCATATCCATAACATGGCCAGATGGACCGATAAACTTGATCCCAACTTCTTCACACATGGTAGCAAATTTGGAATTTTCACTGAGAAATCCAAAACCGGGGTGAATGGCTTCTGCTTCAGTCAAGACTGCAGCTGATAGAACAGCATTAATATTGAGATAAGACTCTGTTGCCTTACCAGGGCCGATACAAACTGCTTCATCTGCTAAAAGCGTATGCAGGGCTTCCTTATCAGCAGTTGAATAAACCGCCACCGTTGCGATCCCCAATTCACGCGCCGCACGGATAATTCGAACCGCAATTTCACCACGATTGGCAATTAAAATTTTTCGAAACATGGAGAACCTCCTTAGTTCCCAATTGCAAAGGTAAGAGTACCACTAGCTGCAAGCTTGCCATCCACTTCAGCCTTTGCTTCAACCACGGCAATGGTGCCACGACGTTTTACAAAAGTCGCTGTCATAACCAATTGGTCACCTGGTACAACTTGCTTCTTAAACTTGACCTTATCCATACCAGCGTAAAAGACCAGTTTCCCCTTATTTTCAGGTTTTGACAACTCCAAGACACCAGCAGTTTGCGCCAAGGCTTCCATGATTAGAACACCTGGCATAACAGGGTATTGAGGAAAATGACCGTTGAAGAAGGGCTCATTAATGGTCACATTTTTGATGGCAACAATGGTATTCTCGCTCACTTCCAAGACACGGTCCACTAGGAGCATAGGATAACGATGGGGAAGGGCTTCTTTGATTCCTTGAATATCAATCATTTGATACGTACCAATCCTTTACCAAACTCAACCATTTCTTCGTTAGAAACAAGAATTTCCGTTACCACACCATCCTTAGGAGCTGGGATTTCATTCATGACTTTCATAGCTTCGATGATGACCAATGTTTGGCCTTTTTTGACACTATCACCAACTGTAACGAATGCAGGTTTATCAGGACCAGCAGCCAAGTAAGCCACCCCAACAAGTGGACTCTCTACAACATCTCCCTCAGCAGCCACACTTGCTTCGGCTGGTGCCGAAGTTTCTGCCACTACAGTTTCTGCAGGAGCAGATGAAGGAGCTACTGAACTTGGTGTTGCTAGAACGGGCGCTGGAGCAACTGGAGCTGCAACTTCAGATACAAGTCTCGCTTCATTCTTGCTAAACTGCAACTCATCCGTCCCATTTTTATAAGAAAATTCTCTCAAACTTGACTGGTCAAATTGGGCCATCAAGTCTTTAATATCGTTTAAATTCATAGTTATTTATTCTCCCAACGTTTGAAAGCAAGAACTGCATTGTGGCCACCAAAACCAAAGGTATTTGAAATAGCGTATGGAATTTCTTGCTCCAAGCCTTGTCCATAAACCACATTGGCTTCGATATAGTCTGATACTTCGCTTGTGCCAGCTGTCATTGGTACAAAGTTATGACGCATAGCCTCGATTGTGACGATAGCTTCTACTGCACCTGCAGCCCCCAGCAAATGTCCTGTGAATGATTTGGTTGATGATACAGGTACTTCCTTACCAAGAACAGCCACAATCGCACCACTTTCTCCTTTTTCATTAGCAGGAGTTGATGTTCCGTGAGCATTGACATAGGCTACTTGTTCTGGAGAAATCTCAGCTTCTTCCAAGGCTAGTTTGATTGCCTTGATAGCTCCTTGACCTTCTGGATGTGGTGAAGTCATGTGGTAGGCATCACAAGTATTTCCGTAACCAACCACTTCAGCCAGGATAGTAGCGCCACGTTTTTCGGCGTGTTCAAGACTTTCAAGAACCAACATCCCTGAACCTTCACCCATAACAAACCCATTACGGTCCTTATCAAATGGGATAGAAGCACGAGTTGGATCCTCTGTAGTTGAGAGAGCAGTTAGGGCTTGGAAACCAGCAATAGCAAAAGGTGTGATCGAAGCTTCTGAACCACCTACCAACATAACGTCTTGGAAACCAAACTTAATTGAGCGGAAGGCATCCCCAATCGCGTCATTTGATGAAGCGCAGGCAGTATTGATGGATTTACAAACACCGTTTGCTCCAAAACGCATAGCAACATTTCCTGAAGCCATATTTGGCAAGGCTTTTGGAAGGGTCAATGGTTTCACACGTTTTGGCCCTTTTTCGTTGAGTCGAAGCACTTGATCCTCAATTTCTTTGATTCCACCAATACCAGAGGCCACGATAACACCAAAACGATCTTTATCAAGAGCCTCTACATCTAAATTGGCATGATTAACGGCTTCTTGGGCTGCGTACAAGGCATACAAAGAGTAGTTATCGAAACGATTGGTATCTTTCTTAACAAAGTATTTATCAAAAGGAAAATCTTGGATTTCTGCTGCATTATGCACATCAAAGTCACTATGATCAAATTTTGTAATTGGACCAATTCCGATTTTTCCAGTTGTCAAACTATTCCAAAATTCTTCTGGTGTATTTCCGATTGGAGATGTTACTCCATAACCTGTTACTACTACGCGATTTAGTTTCATCTTTTTTACCTCTAGCTTCTGCTACATACTTAAGCCACCATCAATGGCAACTACTTGACCAGTTAGATAATCTTGGCCTGCTAAAAATACTGTCAAATCTGCAACCTGCTCTGCCTGTCCAAATTCTTTCATGGGAATTTGGGCCAGCATAGCATCTTTTACCTTGTCTGATAGAACAGCTGTCATATCGGACTCAATCATTCCAGGTGCAATAGCATTAACCCTGATATTGCGATTGGCCACTTCACGCGCCACAGACTTGGTAAAACCAATCAAACCAGCCTTAGAAGCTGCATAGTTAGCTTGACCGATATTTCCCATCAAACCAACAACACTAGACATATTAATGATAGCACCTTCTCTGGCTTTCATCATCGATTTCAAGACTGATTGTGTCATGTTAAAAGCACCAGTCAAGTTAACCTTGAGAACTTTTTCAAAATCCGCTTCTGTCATCTTGAGCATCAGGGTATCTTGGGTAATCCCTGCATTGTTGACCAAAACATCTACTGAACCTAGCTCTGCAATAGCTTGTTCAACCATACGCTTAGCGTCTGCAAAGTCTGACACGTCTCCTGATATAGGAACCACCTTAACACCATAGTTTGCAAACTCAGTGAGCAATTCTTCTGAGATTGCCCCACGACTGTTTAAAACAATATTGGCTCCTGCTTGAGCAAACTTGTGGGCAATGGCAAGACCAATTCCACGACTCGAACCTGTAATAAAGATATTTTTATTTTCTAGTTGCATTCTTTTCTCCTGTTTCCTCTTGTATTTATGGGAGAAGGGATTACTTGTTTTCTAGCAAAGTTTCCAAACTAGCCTGATCTTCAACATTGGCTAGTTTAGCTGTCTTATCAATTTTTTTCACAAAGCCTGACAAGACTTTCCCCGGTCCAATCTCGATAAAGTTGGTTACGCCTGCTTCTTGCATAACCGCAATACTTTCATAGAAACGAACTGGTTCCTTGACCTGACGCGTCAAAAGTCGAGCAATGTCTTCTTTTTTCATGACCGTAGCTTCTGTATTACCAACTAGGGGACAAGTGAAATCTGAAAAACTTACTTGAGCTAGAGTTTCAGCTAGTTTTTGGCTAGCAGGCTCAAGGAGAGCAGTATGAAAGGGACCTGATACCTTGAGAGGAATCAAGCGTTTGGCACCAGCTTCCTGCAAGAGTTCTACTGCGCGGTCAACCGCAACCACCTCACCACCAATCACGATTTGTGCAGGTGTATTATAGTTGGCTGGGGTAACCACTCCAAGTTCAGAAGCTTTTCGACAAGCTTCTTCAATAACCTCTACTGGTGTATTGAGAACTGCCACCATCTTACCAGAGCCAGCAGGAGCCGCTTCTTCCATATAGGCGCCACGCTTAGCAACCAAGGCTACCGCATCTTCAAAATCCAAGGCACCGCTGGCCACCAAGGCAGAGTATTCTCCAAGAGACAAACCAGCAACCATATCAGGCTGATAGCCCTTTTCTTGTAATAAACGGTAGATAGCAACTGAAGTCGCTAAAATAGCTGGTTGCGTATAGCGGGTTTGATTGAGTTTTTCTTCTTCCGTATCCATGAGATGACGCAAATCATAACCGAGTACCTGACTCGCTTGATCAATCATTTCTTTGACAATAGGGTAGTGATCATAGAGATCACGGCCCATACCTAGATACTGGGCACCTTGGCCAGCAAATAAAAAGGCTGTTTTAGTCATTTCTTACAACTCCTGCCCAACGAGAGGCTTCTTCTTGAATTTTCTTAGCTGCTCCGTAATACAAATCTTTTAGGATTTCTTCAACGGTTTCTTCTTTAGAAACAAGGCCTGCAATCTGACCTGCCATGACAGATCCGCCATCCACATCACCGTGAACAACTGCTTTGGCTAGGGCACCTGCTCCCATTTGTTCAAAAATTTCCAAATCTGGATTTTCTTGTTTAAAGGCATCTTTCTCAGCTTTTTCAAAATCACGAGTCAATTGGTTTTTAATAGCTCGAACAGCATGGCCAAAGTGTTGGGCTGAAATCGTGGTATCAATATCTCTAGCTTTTAAAATTTTCGCCTTGTAATTTGGATGGGCATTAGACTCTTTTGCAACGACAAAACGAGTTCCAACTTGAACAGCCTCTGCACCTAGCATAAAGCCAGCAGCAGCACCTTCACCATCCGCAATTCCTCCTGCAGCAATAACAGGAATAGATACAGCAGCAGCAACCTGGCGCACCAAAGTCATAGTTGTTAATTTACCGATATGCCCCCCAGCTTCCATTCCTTCTGCAATAACGGCGTCCGCACCGATTTTTTCCATGCGTTTAGCTAAAGCAACACTTGGTACAACAGGAATAACTGTAATCCCTGCTTCATGGAAACGTTCCATGTATTTACTTGGGTTTCCTGCGCCTGTTGTAACTACCTTAACCCCTTCCTCGATAACGAGGTCTACAATATCCTCCACAAAGGGAGACAAGAGCATGATGTTGACACCAAAGGGTTTATCTGTCAATGATTTGATTTTATCAATATTTGCCTTGACAACTTCTTTCGGGGCATTTCCCCCACCGATAATTCCCAGTCCTCCAGCCTTGGAAACAGCCCCTGCCAAATCACCATCAGCGACCCAGGCCATTCCTCCTTGGAAAATAGGATAATCAATGTTCAATAATTCTGTAATACGCGTTTTCATAGTGCCTCCATCGTTTCTTGCTTACGTAATAGTTCGATACCGCCATAATTTGACAATCAAACTATTGCCTAAACAAGAGGGAGCGGGTTTCCCTACTCCTTCTATCTATATTCGGTTTATTTTGTTTGCTCTTCAACGTAGGCAACCAAGTCACCAACTGTTTTCAAGTCATCTTCTGCTTCGATTTGGATATCAAAAGCATCTTCAATTTCTGAGATTACTTGGAACAAGTCCAATGAATCTGCGTCTAAATCATCAAAAGTTGATTCAAGTGTTACTTCTGATGCGTCTTTTCCAAGTTCTTCAACGATAATTTCTTGTACTTTTTCAAATACTGCCATGATAGGACTCCTTTAAAATAAATAGTTTTTTATAACAATGTGTTCACCACATGATTACCTAAATTGTAAGAATGAGCGTGCCCCAGGTCAAGCCTCCACCGAAGCCTGATAGCAGAACAGTCTGGCTACCATCTAAACGGATGAGGCCTTGTTCTACACACTCTGAAAGTAAAATCGGGATACTTGCTGCACTGGTATTGCCATATTCCATCATATTGGCTGGAAGTTTGGCCCGGTCGACACCGACTTTTCTAGCCATCTTATCCAAAATACGGTCATTAGCCTGATGAAGTAGCAAATAATCCAAGTCTGTCGCCTCTATAGGAGATTCTTCAATGGTCTGTTTGATAGACTTAGCTACATCCCGAATGGCAAAATCAAAGACTGCGCGTCCATCCATCTTCAAAAATGAATCTGCATTTTCTTGATCTGAAAATGGAGAATGTAAGCCTGAATGTCCGTACGTTAAACATTCACTGCGACTTCCATCACTATTGAGACTCTCAGCCAAGAAATGCTCTTGCTCGCTAGCTTCTAACAAAACACCACCAGCACCATCTCCAAACAAAACAGCTGTTGATCGGTCTGACCAATCGACTGCTTTAGAGAGGGTTTCACTACCAATCACCAAGCCTTTTTGAAAGCGACCAGAAGCGATAAACTTTTCAGCAGTTGAAAGAGCAAATACAAATCCACTGCAAGCTGCTGTTAGGTCAAAAGCAAAGGCCTTATTAGCACCAATATTAGCTTGAACACGAGTAGCTGTAGAGGGCATCATCGAATCTGGAGTAATGGTAGCTAGGATGATAAAATCCAACTCCTCTCCTGTGATTCCAGCTTTTGCCATCAGTTTCTTAGCAACCTCTGTAGCCAAATCACTAGTAGATTCTGTTCTTGAGATATGCCTTTGTCGTATTCCCGTCCGACTTGAAATCCACTCATCATTGGTATCCATAATCTGAGCCAAATCATGATTTGTAACCACTTGCTCTGGCACATAATGAGCAACCTGGCTTATTTTTGCAAAAGCCATTATCTCAAATCCTCCAAAAATTGATAAAGATTGGTCAACCCTTTGCTCATAACCTCCATTTCTTGCTTACTCATACCATCAATGATTTTTTCAACCATGGCCTTATGGAAGCGTTTATGTAGCCTATGAACCAAGCGACCTTTCTTTGTCAAATGCAGATGCACTACACGTCGATCATGTTCTGAACGAATGCGTTCAATGTAACCCTTGCGTTCGAGATTATTCAAACTAGTCGTAACTGTCCCAAGAGTCACCATCAACTCTTTTGACACTTGACTTGGCGTCACGTCTGGGAATTTCCCAATCACATCAATCGTATGCATTTCTTTGATGGAGATATCCTTGAAACGACTACCCCTCAAGCTAACTTCCTCAATAACGAGGACATTGTTAAATATAGACGTTAAATATTCATTAATCCGTTGGTAGTCCAATCTTTCCTTCCCTCCTTTTCAAAAAAACTTTTAGAATCAAAACATTTGACAAAAGAATTATATCAAAGTTCAAAGAATGGCGCAAGTATTTTTTTATTTTCCTGTAAATTTAGGTCTTCTTCTCTCCGAATGAGCCCGAACTCCCTCTTTGAAATCCTCTGTTTTCGCTAGTGATTCCTGTAGGTTCAGTTCTAAAGTAGCGTAATTCTGCCAATCTTTAAATTGGCTCTCCCACACCAACTTCTTAATGGCAGCATAGGAATTGCTTGAACCACGTCTTAATTTTTTAAGAAGCTGTTCTCTGGTTTTTTCTAACTTATCAGCTTCAGAAATACGGTAAACTAGGCCCCACTCTAGAGCTTTTTCTGCGTTCAAAGCCTCACCTGTCATGGCTAGTTGAGTAGCACGCGTCACACCAATACTTCGGCTCAAGAGATGAATTCCTCCTGCATCTGGAGCCAAGCCAACTCCAACAAAGGCTTGGATAAACTTAGCCTTATCCGTTGCCAGACAGAAATCTGCAGCAACAGCCATATTTGCTGCGGCACCTGCAACAGCCCCGTCAACTTCCATTAAAACAGGTTTTGCAATTTGCTTGATTTTATAAGAAATAGTATTGACCAATTCTGCGATTTTTGTCAATGATGGAATATCATCCTCATCGACTGCTCGCTTCATCTCAACCAAATCTCCCCCAACGGAGAAGACTTTGCCATTGGCATTGATCAAGATAAAATGCACAGCCGGATCCTCTTCCGCCAAAGTCAGAGCTTCTAAAATCTCCTCACACATAGGAATATGAAAGCCATTTGCAACCTCAGGACGGTTCAAGGTAAGGATTGCCAAATCCTCTTCAAGCTGATAAATAATGTGTTCCATCTGGACTCCTTTTTATTTTATAAGCGAGTTAAATTATTTTATTTCCAAAGTATACCTTTTTTGGGAATAGAAAGCAAGAAAAAATCGACTGAAAGTGTCTCAGCCGATTGGCAAGAATCGCTTTATACTAGAAGTCATCTTATTTTCTTCATTGAAAAAAGCCTTCCTTTCTGCTATAATCGTATAAAATACTTACTTTAGGAGTTCTTATGAAAGTTGTTAAATTTGGAGGTAGCTCTCTTGCCTCTGCTAGTCAATTAGAAAAAGTTTTAAACATCGTCAAAAGCGATTCAGAGCGTCGTTTTGTCGTCGTTTCTGCGCCTGGTAAACGCAATGCTGAAGATACTAAGGTTACGGATGCCTTAATTAAATACTACCGCGACTATGTTGCTGGTAACGATATTAGCAAGAGTCAAAACTGGATTATAGACCGCTATGCTGCCATGGTTAGTGAATTGGGACTGAAACCAGCTGTGCTAGAAAAAATTTCAAAAAGTATTCGCGCCTTGGCCACTCTTCCTATTGATGAAAATGAATTTCTCTACGATACTTTCCTAGCAGCTGGTGAAAATAACAATGCTAAGTTAATCGCTGCCTACTTTAACCAAAACGGGATCGATGCACGCTATGTGCACCCTAGAGAAGCTGGTATTGTGGTCACAAGTGAACCTGGTCACGCTCGCATCATTCCATCAAGTTATGACAAGATTGAGGAATTGACAAATACAAGTGAAGTTCTTGTCATTCCTGGTTTCTTTGGAGTTACCAAGGAAAATCAAATCTGTACCTTCTCACGTGGAGGATCAGACATTACAGGTTCTATCATTGCTGCCGGTGTTAAGGCCGATCTCTATGAAAACTTTACGGATGTTGATGGTATCTTTGCGGCTCACCCAGGAATCATTCACCAACCACACTCTATCCCAGAGTTAACCTACCGTGAAATGCGTGAGTTAGCCTATGCAGGATTCTCAGTCCTTCATGACGAAGCCCTTCTTCCTGCTTACCGTGGAAAAATTCCTCTGGTTATTAAGAATACCAACAACCCTGACCATCCAGGTACTCGTATCGTTCTAAAACACAGTAGTGATGAATTTCCAGTTGTGGGAATTGCTGGTGACTCAGGCTTTGTCAGCATTAATATGTCGAAATATCTCATGAACCGCGAGGTTGGATTTGGACGCAAGGTTCTGCAAATCCTTGAAGATCTTAACATCGGTTGGGAACATATGCCAACAGGTATCGACGATCTTTCAATCATCCTCCGTTCTCGCGAACTAACTCCTATCAAGGAAGAAGAAATCCTTCGTCAGTTGGTTCAAAAGGCTGAAGTAGACCATGCAGAAATCGAGCACGACCTTTCAATCATTATGATTGTTGGAGAAAAGATGAAGAGCCATATCGGAGTAACTGCTACTGCGACACGTGCTCTATCTGAAAATAAGATCAACATCCAGATGATGTCTCAAGGTTCTAGTGAAGTGTCTATTATGTTTGTTGTCCATAAGGATCAAGAGAAAGCAGCTATTAAAGCCCTCTACAATGCCTTTTTCGGTGAAAGTAAGGAAGACTAAGCATGGCTCAATCACTTAACAAAACAGTGCTCCTCAATACGACAGGCACCTCCTACCTCTCTATAGCTGGGAAAGTTGGGAAATTCCTTGTCGGAGATCAGGCTTTGGAATTTTACCCCGATGTCAATGTTGAACAATTTATCCAGATTCCTTGGAGCCATATCAATCAGATTGGAGCCAATGTCACTGGTCGCAAAATCAGCCGCCACTTCGAAGTCTTTACAGACAGAGGAAAATTCCTCTTTGCTTCAAAAGACTCAGGTGCCATTCTCAAAATTGCTCGTGAAAAACTGGGCAATGACAAGGTCGTGAAACTTCCGACTCTACTCCAGACCATTGGTCAAAAATTTAAAAATCTATTTGCAAAAAAGTAAAAACTTTAGTATAATCATAGCAACGGATAAGTAGGTTGTCTTCTTCTTTCAGAAAGTCTGCGGGTGCTGCGAGCAGATAGGAGGGATAGGTGAAATTCTACCGTTAGTAACAATTGCATACACAATCAAGTGCACACCTGTGAAGTTGGATGGAACCGTGGCCCTGCCACTCCAACGCTTTGTCAGGTGTGCTTTTTTCATAAAGGAGTTCTTATGTTAGATATCAAACGCATTCGTACAGACTTTGATGCTGTCGCAGAAAAATTGGCTACACGTGGTGTAGATGCTGCTGTCTTGAATGAGATGAAAGAAATCGATGCTAAACGTCGTGACATCTTGGTCAAGGTTGAAACTTTAAAAGCAGAACGTAACACAGTTTCTGCTGAGATTGCCCAAGCTAAGCGCAACAAGGAAAATGCAGATGACAAGATTGCTGCCATGCAAAATCTATCTGCTGAGGTCAAAGCTTTGGATGCTGAATTGGCAGAAATCGATGCTAAATTGACAGAATTTACAACGACTCTTCCAAATATCCCAGCTGATAGCGTTCCTGTTGGGGCTGACGAAGATGACAATGTGGAAGTTCGCCGTTGGGGTACTCCACGCGAGTTCGATTTCGAGCCAAAAGCTCACTGGGATCTGGGTGAAGACCTTGGCATCCTTGACTGGGAACGTGGTGGTAAGGTAACAGGAGCTCGCTTCCTCTTCTATAAAGGACTCGGTGCTCGTTTGGAACGTGCCATCTACAACTTTATGTTGGATGAACATGGAAAAGAAGGCTATACAGAAGTCATCACACCTTACATGGTTAACCACGACTCTATGTTTGGTACTGGTCAATATCCAAAATTCAAGGAAGATACTTTTGAATTGAGCGACAGCAATTATGTCCTTATTCCTACAGCTGAGGTTCCTCTAACAAACTACTACCGTGATGAAATTCTTGACGGTAAAGACCTGCCAATCTACTTCACTGCTATGAGTCCTTCATTCCGTTCTGAGGCTGGTTCAGCTGGTCGTGATACTCGTGGCTTGATTCGTTTGCACCAATTCCACAAGGTTGAAATGGTGAAATTTGCCAAACCAGAAGAGTCATACGAAGAATTGGAAAAAATGACAGCCAACGCTGAAAATATTCTTCAAAAACTCAACCTTCCATACCGTGTCGTTGCTCTCTCTACTGGAGATATGGGCTTCTCAGCTGCTAAGACTTACGACTTAGAAGTTTGGATTCCAGCACAAAATACCTACCGTGAAATCTCAAGCTGTTCAAACACAGAAGATTTCCAAGCCCGTCGTGCCCAAATCCGTTACCGTGATGAAGCTGATGGCAAGGTGAAACTCCTTCATACCTTGAACGGTTCTGGACTTGCAGTTGGACGTACGGTGGCTGCTATTCTTGAAAACTACCAAAATGAAGATGGTTCTGTAACTATTCCAGAAGCTCTTCGTCCATACATGGGTGGAGCTGAAGTTATCAAACCATAAAAAATAAGGTTTAGCTATTTTGAACTGCACCCCAAAAGTTAGACATAAAAATCTAACTTTTAGGGTGTTTTTATTATGAAATTAACTTATGAAGATAAAGTTCAAATATATGAATTAAGAAAGAAAGGAGAGAGCTTTAGACAACTTTCAAATCAATTTGGGATAAACATTTCTAATCTTCAGTACATGATTAAATTGATTGATCGTTATGGAATAGAAATCGTCAAAAAAGGAAAGAATTGTTACTATTCTCCTGAACTAAAACAAGAGATCATTGATAAAGTTCTTCTTGAGGGGCATTCACAAATTAGGGCGTCTCTGGATTATGCTCTTCCAAGTAGTGGATTACTTTCGAATTGGCTGGCACAATATAAGAAAAACGGGTATACTATTGTTGAGAAAACAAGAGGGAGACCACCTAAAATGGGACGTAAGCCAAAGAAGAGATTTGAAGATATGACAGAATTAGAACGTCTTCAAGCAGAAAATGAGTACTTGAGAGCGGAGAATGCCATTCTAAAAAAGTTGAGAGAACTCCGATTGAGGGACGAAAAGGAGCAAGAAGAAAAACGGAAATTGTTCAAGGACTGGTAACAGAGTTTTCTTTAGATATCCTTCTAAAGATTATTAAGCTTGCCCGTTCAACCTATTATTACCACTTAAAACAGCTGGATCAAAGCGATAAAGATTATGATATTAAAGCTGAAATTCAGTCAATTTATACTGAGCATAAAGGAAATTACGGCTATCGTCGCATGACTCTAGAATTACGAAATCGTGGCTTCGTAGTGAACCATAAGAAGGTGCAGCGTCTGATGAAAGTAATTGGTTTAACGGCTCGAATTCGCCGTAAACGGAAGTATTCTTCCTACCAAGGAGAGGTTGGCAAGAAAGCAGATAATCTTATTCAACGTCAATTTGAAGCAACCAAACCAATGCAAAAGTGCTACACAGATGTGACAGAATTTGCCATTCCAGCAAGTAGCCAAAAGCTTTATTTATCACCAGTTTTAGATGGCTTTAACAGCGAAATTATCTCCTACAATCTTTCTACTTCGCCGAACTTAGTACAAATAAAAGCTATGCTAGAACAAGCCTTTACAGAGAATCATTACGAAAATACAATTCTCCATAGTGACCAAGGATGGCAATATCAACACGATTTCTATCATCATTTTTTAAAGAATAAGGGAATCCAACCATCTATGTCACGTAAGGGAAATAGCCCAGATAACGGTATGATGGAATCTTTCTTTGGCATTCTTAAGTCTGAAATATTTTATGGTTATGAGAATACGTTTCAGTCACTTGAACACTTGGAACAAGCTATTGTAGACTATATTGATTACTACAACAATAAACGAATTAAGGTAAAACTAAAAGGACTTAGCCCTGTACAATACAGAACTAAATCCTTTGCTTAAATTAATTGTCTAACTTTTTGGGGTCAGTACATTTCTAGCTAGACCTTTTTTCGTAACCAAATCAGATAAGCGCCTAATACAAAGACTAAAATAATTAAGCAAATAGCGGTTTCAGCCAGTACCAAATAATCCAGAAATGGAAGTTTCAAGATTCCCTGAGCCATCTTAAGCGAGGTAGCTGTGATAATGGTTGGGAAGGTGAGGGCTGAGATGGCCGGTTGAAAACCTTGTTTTAAAATATTAGGCAGGCGAGTCAAAACAAAGAAAAAGAAGGATTGGGAAGATAAAATCATAACGATTAAGATCCAAGTCGGTAGGCTAGCTCCTCCAACCCGAACCAGAGAAGCCAAGAGTAGAGAGAAAGGAGCACAGTAAATCCCTTCTTGTCCAAGCATGGCTAGTGGGAGTGGATGTTTCTTTAAATCGCTATAAATAAGCGGATAGAGATAGAAGGTCAAGAGAAATCCAAAACTCAAGGTCGCATAGGCAATTTCGATGATACCTACAAGAGGATAGGTCAAGGCTGCCACTGCTATCCCCACATAGAGAACCGTCCAGCTTGGAGTAGCATGAACTCTCCGACCAGGACAGGCAAATTTGATGGTAAAACCAGCAATCAAGGCCAAATCCAAGAGAAATGAAAACCACCAGAGTCCTTGCGCTACCAAAGGAAGATGAGGTAAGACACGAAAAACATAGGTCGATAAAATCATCCCAGCCATAGGAAAGGTCGCCATTCCTGACAAAAGAGGGGGCTTGGTCAATTCTTGCTTGGCCTCTTTCCAATTAAAGAGATGCAGAAGCAGAAAGTAAATCCACAAACTCAAACCTGTCAGACTCAACAGATGGGACAGAACCGGCAACGTATCTAAAACGAGATTTCCAGCTCCTGCCAAACCTAGCAAACAACCAGAAAATACCAAAGGGAGTTTTTTCATCCTAACCTCCAATAATCATGTTAGTTTCAGTATAGCATAAAAGCGCTTAAATGAGGGGATAAAAAATGAAGTCCGATTATTTCAGACTTCATTTTACTCAGATAAGGATTAAGCATAAGGTTGCAATTCTGGGTTAATAGGTGTATTGGCTAGGTTGTTGGCATAGTTACAGAGGCTTGCTAGGCTGACACCAAGAACCACATCCAAAGCATTTTGTTGGGTGTAGCCAGCTTCTAAAAACTCAGCCAAGGCTTCATCTCCTACACGACCCTTGGTATTGATAACTGCCAAGGTAAATTTAGCTAGGGTGTCCAATTTAGGATCTGTTTCAATTGGAGTACGATTGCGAAGGGCTTGCAGAAGGTCATCATTCATCTGGATTTGTTTAATTGAAAAGGCTGTGTGACCTGCGACGCAGAAGGCACAACCATTTGTCACAGCTGCCGTGATTTGCACTACTTCGCGCTCAACAGGTGTCAGGCTGTTGCGACGGTTGATAGCTCCGACAGTACGGTAAGCCTCTAAAGCAGTTGGTGCATTGGCCAAGAGGCCGATTAGGTTAGGAATATAGCCATTGTTATCTTTTTCTACTGTTTCAAGAACTTCTTTCACTTCTGCTGGTGCTGATTCGACTGTATGGATAGTAAATGTTGTCATCATAAAACCTCTTTTCATGTTGTTGAAATCTAGTCTATCACAGATTCTATACCTTGTATAATATATATTTTAAATTGCACCGATAGAATTTTTTTATGAAAGCAAAAAATCACACGCGATGTGTGATTCCATTATTTATTAAAATACTTTTTAGTCTCAGCAATAACGACTGGCGACAAGACTAAGAGGGCAATCAAGTTTGGTAGAGCCATCAAGGCGTTGACAATATCTGCGATAATCCAAACCATATCCAACTCGATAAATCCTCCCAACAAGACCATGAGCACAAAAACTACACGGTAAAGCCAGATAAAGCGAACTCCAAAGAGGAACTCGAAACAGCGTTCTCCATAGTAGTTCCAACCTAGAATCGTTGTAAAGGCAAAGAGTACAAGGAAAATGGTCAAGAGGGCAGGCCCAAAGTGTGAAAAGACTGTTGAGAAGGCTGACTGAGTCAAAGCAACTCCATTCAAGTCACTATTCCATACTCCAGTTACCAAGATGGTCAAACCAGTTAGAGTACAAATGATGAGGGTATCAATAAAGGTTCCTGTCATGGAAATCAAGCCTTGCTCTACTGGTTCATTTGTCTTAGCTGCAGCAGCTGCAATGGGAGCAGAACCTAAACCAGATTCGTTTGAAAAGACACCACGCGCCACACCATTTTGGATAGCCATCCGAATGCTAGCACCAGCAAATCCACCTACCGCAGCAACAGGACTAAAAGCTGATGTTAAGATTAAAGTGATTGTGGCAGGGAGTTTTCCAATATTAAAGAAAATAACTGTAAGAGTTCCCAAAATATAGATGATGGCCATAAAAGGAACAATAGTAGTTGAAACCTTTGAAATAGACTTGAGTCCGCCAAAAACAGCAATCGCTACTAATACAGACAAAACGAGAGCTGTGATAGCTGGCGAAATAGTCGTCGTATTCTGGATAGATTCTGTAATCGAGTTAACTTGGGTAAAGGTTCCGATCCCCAATAAAGCCACTAAGACACCTGCGATAGCAAAAAAGATGGCAAGTGGTCGCCACTTTTCTCCCATACCCAAAAGTATATAGTGCATGGGACCTCCTGCAACAGCACCGTTATCGTCTTTAGTCCTGTATTTAATAGCTAATAAACCTTCCGCATACTTGGTTGCCATCCCAAAGAAAGCCGCCATCCACATCCAAAAGAGAGCTCCTGGTCCACCGACCTTGATAGCTGTCGCTACCCCGATAATATTTCCCGTACCAACTGTCGCTGCCAGGGCTGTACACAAGGCCGCAAAACTGGATACATCCCCATGCCCCTTATCCTTGATAAAAATAAGCTGAAAGGCCTTAGAGAGACGTAAAACCTGCAAAAGTCCTAAACGGACAGTTAGGTAAATCCCTGTTCCGACCAAGAGAATCAAGAGGGGTGGACCCCAAGCAAAAGCATCAATTGATTTAAGCAATTCTAACATTCTATTCTCCTATCTTTTCAACCCCAAAAGAAAGAGCACATGCAAGATACATGTACTCTGGAATGCTTAGATAAATGCTAAAAAGCGGTCTATCCTAGCTCTGTCCTTTTACCTGAGAGTTTGAGCAGTTGCCTGCCTTGCCCCTTCGGTGCCTTTACGGTCTCTCCAGAGTTCCGTCCATTTACAGTCATGGAAAATCAAACGATTCGCCACTTCTATTAAACTTCATTCGGTGTTGGTATTTAATCGATTCTTATTTTACAAAAAATGTTGGCTTTTGTCAATGGATTTTGGGAAAATCTTATTTGACTCTGTAGAAGAAAGATTGAGCATTGCCATGCGCATGGGGTGCTATTAATTAAATCAATATATTTCACTCTTATTCCACACGATATAAGAATTGTTCTGGATCGCCATGTAGCGGAAATGCAGCATGGAAGATGATTCGATCTTTACTAATATCCGAAGCATCCGTGACCACCTTACCCATAGATGTCCCATCCGGTATTCTAACTCCTGCTGGTACGAACTGAATAAAGACTCCAAAATCTTTGGCCGAATAGCGAGCTATCAACAAACCATTTACCAATTCTGATTCTGTAAGGTCAACTTTAAATCCCTCTGGTGCTATCAAGCCATCTTTACTAAAGACTAAGTCTTCTCCTCCGTGACCTTTACTCCATCTTCCTTCAATACTAGAAAAATCTCCATTTTTTATGGCGTTTATATCCATTTTCCCAGAAGTATTTTGATTTGATGAAGATGCTGTTGCAGCAAATTTTTCTGTTACAGATTTCCAAGTCAGATTAGATAGATTCATTCGAGCACCAGGACTGACTTCATCCTCTGTCTTAGCTTCTTTAACCTTCTCTAGTTTGTCCCCACTACTATTCAACTTCCAAATGGTATGAATGGTTTGTGGATCGCCTGCGAACGGATTCCACTGGGTATAAAGCTTCCCATCTTCTAGGAGATAGGCCTTAAAGCGTGTTCCAAGCATCTGCATTTTATTTTCAGCATTGGTGAGGCGAATAACTTTCTGATCTTTGAGTGTAAAAATATCTAAAATCTCACTACCATTTTTCGAAGAGACAATCAATTCATCAATACCATTTTTATCCATATCAACCATTGCATAGGTAAAGGCTTGACTGCGTTCTGCCATCCCTGCATAGATATTAGCGGTTAGATTGATAGTATCCTTAACTTCTGATTTATGGTCTAGAAGAAATTCATAATCCTTCAAAATGCTATTATAAGGACTGTAATCTACACTTGGTTTCCCCTTATCTGCACTGCTTCCTCCTGGAAGTTTATCAGAAACTGACTTCCAACTTAGAGTCTCTAGAGAAATGGGCGAACCGACCCCAAGATCTACTAGTTCTTGAGCCTCCTTAGCCTTTACCAAAGACTGCCCGTCTTCACTAAATTGGTAGTGAGCATAGATGTGACTCGTTGCTGTACCAGCCCCACGATAGAGCAGAGAATTGTCTGGCAAGATACCGATCGTCATTCTCTCACCAATCTGGTCTAAACGATTTTCTTGATTGGTCAGACGAATCACCTTTCCATCTTTTAAAGTGCGGATATCCAGCAAACTCTTTTCGCCACTCTTCATTTCAAGAGCAAGTAAAAGTTCATCGACTCCATCATTATTCAAATCCGTCTTGTGGTAAACCACATCTGTATAAAATCCTTGAGAAGACTTCACTTGACTAGCCAGAGGATTGACATCCATACCTGTTGGCAAGGTGCCTTTCGCTACTTTTTCATAGTCATCCAAAACTTTATTATAGGAACTGTAGTCTATCTCTGGAGTCGCTACAGATGTTTCTGATGTTGAATCAGATGGTGTTTCTACGCTTTTGTTCCAAGGTAGATACTGACAGCCTCCTAGAACTAGTGTCAGTAAAAGCGTTGTGGCTAATAAAAACTTTTTCATATTACTCCCTTATCTAAGAGAAAGGAACCAGCCTGTGCCAATTCCTTTCGCTATTTTTATTGTATCAAAATGTTGCCTATAAACAAATTATTTTCCGTTTCTATTTATTTGTTATAAGCCATTTCTCACAAGCTATCATTCTAGCGAACCCACTTACCTGAGCCATCTACTTTGTAGCCATCTGGGGTACGCTCATTGACTGCCATCTTACCATCTGATTTGAGATAGTAGTCACCTACCCAAGTGTTACGAGCATAGCTACCCTCAGATGTTAGGTAATAGTATGAACGATAGCTACTATCATAAACCCACTCGCTCTTAGCCATTTTACCATTTGATTTGAGGTAATAGCTACCTACCCAAGTGTTACGAGCATAGCTACCTTCTGATGTTAGGTAATAGTAAGCACCGTAGTTTTTATCGTAAATCCACTCGCTCTTAGCCATGTAACCACCTGATTTGAGGTAGTAGTTGCCTGACCAAGCATTTTGAACAAAGTTACCTGAAGCATTCAAGTAGAAGTATGAATTGTACTGAACATCAAACACCCATTGATTAACTACTTTAACACCTGCTTTGTAGTAAGATGAACCTGACCAACCAGTTTGACCTGACTTAGAGCTAGTAGCTGGTTTTGGTTTTTCTGTTTCTTTAGGAGTTGAAGAGTCTAGAGGATTGACATATTTTTCATCCTTAACAGTGAATATTGCTGATCTACCGCTAAACTTATGTAAGACACTTTGATAATCGTCTTCTCCATGAAATTGTAAATAATATTCGCCATCTGGAACATTTGCAAAATTAGTCCAACCTTGCTTTGTAATCGGAACAGATGATCTATCAAAGCTTTCATTGAAAGTATCTTTTCTAGGAATTTGCCCTGTCTTTGCATTCACAATATCTGCATATATAGATACAGAATAATGTACAGGTACATTTTCAACAGTCATATCCACATAGATACTGTTATTTTCTGATCCTGGTGTAATTTTATAGTCCACCTTATGATTTTCAATTTTGTTAATTTCCGCATGTACTGTTTGTGCTGAAAAAGGGAGAACTCCTGCTGTGTCGATTGTTGATACTACTCCGACTGTTGAAAGTGCCAAAGCACATACTAATAATTTCTTTTTGTTCATGTTATTCATTTCCTTTATTTTTAATATTTATTTGTTTAAAACCTATCATTCATTTATCCGACAAAACGATGATTCTTCACACGAAAGACAACTGATTGTCCATCGTATACCTTGCCATCTTGTCCTTTTCCTTTGATAACAAAGCGATAACTACCATCTGGAGTGTCACTAAAGAAGTGACGAGTTTGAAAAGCACGTAGACTTGGATTGTAGGTCACAGTAAACTGGGTTTGTGTAGAAACTGAACCTGTATTTGCATCAACTAAGGCAAAATCATAGGCTACTTGATAAGATGAAGATGGTGTGCTAGGTAGAGCAATATCGATATAGGTCATAGCATCATTGACATGGTAAAGGCCTATTCCTAATGATGTTGCTTGTGAACTACTACTTGTATGAGTTCCCTGAGAGCGGATCCACTTGCCTGATTCATCTACTTGGTAGCCATCTGGGGTACGCTCATTCACTGCCATCTTACCGTTTGACTTGAGATAGTAATCACCTACCCAAGTATTACGAGCATAACGCCCTTCTGAGGTTAAGTAATAGTAAGAACTGTCGTTACTGTCATAAATCCACTCACCTTTAGCCATCTTACCGTTTGACTTGAGGTAATAATCACCTACCCAAGTATTACGAGCATAACTACCTTCTGAGGTCAAATAGTAGTAGGATTTATAGTTGTTATCATAAATCCACTCATTTTTAGCCATTTTCCCGTTTGACTTGAGATAATAGTTACCCACCCAAGCGTTGCGGGCATAGTAGCCATCTGAGGTTAAGTAATAATAAGCACCATAGTTCTTATCATAAATCCACTCCTTCTTAGCCATGTAGCCACCTGACTTAAGATAGTAATCACCTTCCCATGCATTTTGAACATAATTACCTGAAGCATCTAGGTAGAAGTAGGAATTATAGTTCTTATCGAAAATCCACTTACTGGTAACTTTAGTACCATTTTGGTAGTAGGACGAACCCGACCAGCCATCTTTTTGACTTGTTGTTGATTGGTTAGAAGTCTTTGGAATTGAGGAAGCTGTTGTTTGACTACTTAGCTTCTTAATCGCCTCTTTAAACTCTTCTACACTTCCTTTCCACTCTATGTAATTGGCACCAGACTTATTCTCATAAGCGATATAGTTGCGATCGGATTCTTGGAAATAAGATAATTCCGGGGTAGTTTTTGTAGCCGAAATAATGGGACGATTGACAGTTCCCTTCCAATTTTTAAATACTTTTGAATCATTAGGGACAATGATATAATATTTTGCAGCTGTAGTCAGCGTTTGTTCATCCGCTCTAACAGTTGACACAAAGAAAGGATTTGTATCACTTGTTGTAGTAGCAAGACCCACTGCTAAAACAGCAGAAGCGAGTAAAATGTATTTTTTCATCAAAATTCTCCTTTAAAATTTTATTGTTTACGATTATAGCATGGTATGGACTTTACCATATTGACGAAAAGAGTATCTATGTTTACCTTTACTTGGTTTTCAAACTAACTTTTTATGAAAGGAAGCTATACTTAGGCTTTCTCATAGTTATTAAAGTAAAGACTTTCTATTTTATCATTTCCACCTACTTGTCAAATATGCCTTTTCTCCTATTGTCCAATTTTGATCATAAGGATCCACTGACCATTTTGTTGCTAGCAAAAAAAATGGAAACTTACTATAACCAATTTGAGCTTCAACTAGATCGGTGGTTGTATTGTACCTTCTATCTCGTTTCCACTTACCAATTTTTTGACTTCTTTGCCTATTCCAGATAAAAAGTTCCTCTGGAAGTGCATAAATTCTACCGTCATGAGAACTCCCTCTCATGACAGGATAAAGGTACTGATGCAACTGATATTCACATCGCTTATTTAATAGCCAATATCCTAGAATCATATAGAAGGGATTTATCTTTTCAAGAGGTAAGATAATTGGCAAAGGTAAAGCATTACTCAAATCCACTGGTTTTGTAAGATACATTAACCATAACAATACTGATGAAAAATAAACCATAAATGTATGTAGTGGTATTCTATTCAAAACAATCATATAGAATTTGTAATTCTTTATCTGTTTCAAACAGCGTCTTACATTAATACTGCCCACAATTATTTTATATAGAAAAATCACACAGAAGATTGGTAAAAAAATATATACAAAAACTAAGAAAGATGTTAAAACGATAAACTCAGCTATTCCAATAACAGCTGGATATTGAACTTTATATGTTTCAAAATCCTTTAATACAATGAACCATGGAGCGATAAAATATAAGCACGAGAATATTAGTAAAGCAATTTTTAAATAGAAAATATTCAAGAATTGACTTAATTTTAAAATGTTTGTCCTCATATAAATTCCAGCTCTCCTATCCATCCAATTTATCATTTCTTAAAAGCATGACAATCCTCAAGCAGCCCCCCTATATTTGTTTAATAATTTGTAGGTAAATATTAATCTGAACTGATTAAAATAATTTCTAATACTTCCTTCTACTTCCTTAGAAATATTTTACTGGATTGTATAAGTCCTAGTAAATTCAATTCGGCTCATATTATTCTTGAAATATAACTCATATAAAAAATCTATAACATCATATCCTTTATTGTTTTTACATGATTTAGCGTTTCAAAAGCAAATTAAATGTCTGCCGAATCATCTGTCCACCAATTGTATCCCTAAACTTATCCTCCCTAGATAACTCATCTAACATCTCTTCTAGACTAACAGCCTTAATATGACCTGGCCAAAAGACATTATCCAATCTACCTGCACCCTTATAGGTAGGCATCAAGACAACACGTGTTTCCAAGCGATAATATTTTAATAAATTTGCAAATTTATGGGAAAAGCTTTCTTCTGCATAAGACATGTTAGGGGACATTTTTTTAGGTCTGCCTATTTGAGCTCCTGTAGCACTGTCTATAGTGTACAATAAACCATCCGCTTCTCTATAAATCACATTTCCTGAAGCATAAAATTTTAAATCTACTAACCAAATTGTAGATCCAGAAACAATAACACAATCAATATCTGCATCTACCCTTTCATCTTCTAAATTGAGATTATGAACAGACCAAAAGGTAACTAATTTTTCTAAAAGCCCTTGTTTTTGTAATGCTTTCGCAAAATTAATTTCACCCTCTTGACCAAGATTAACTGCAGATTCATCGAATCCTGATTTATTCAATCCTTTTCCAGGTTCTCCAAACATCAATTCATGCTGATAAAGTGGATAATTTTTAAGCTTTTGTGGTTCAAATCCTGTCATTTTACCATTATGAGTTGCCTTTGAAATACTGGGAAGTTCACTGTGTTTGGGTGTAGAAAGAGTAGGTGGTTCTGGAGAAACCTTAGCATTCTGTCTTCTGCCCCAAAGAAATCCTAATATAAAATATAGTATATTTCTGTGATGCTTAAAAAAGCGCAACAATTTCTCCACCTCCTAAAAAATACCTTATTTAGCAATAGTCACTTTACTTGGTCTAAGAACCCTGTTATTTAACAAATATCCTTTTTGCAATACTTCAACAATATTATTTTCACTTTGTTCATCAGTAACTGCTACTGTATTAACAACCTCATGCATACTTGGGTCAATCATTCCACTGTTATCAATAACTTGTAATCCATTCAATGAAAGAATTTGCAGAAGCTCTTCAGCAATTGAAGTAAGCAAATCTGATTTTTCTTCAGATGATTCAATACGATCAATAACTTGAAGAATCTGTTTCATAAATGGAGCAAATTTCTCACCCTTATCTAAATCCTGTCTATAGATTAAATACTGCTTCAGTTCTTCAATCAGACTATTTTTTGCTTTATCTTCCAATAAACGGCGTGTAATTAAAGATTCTATATCTTCAACTTTATCTACGATATACGAAACTTTTTCGTGCAATACTTCTTCACTCATAAAAATTTTATCCTTTCTTTCTTCTATTTATTTGCCATCCTTTAGGGTAATTGTAATACAATACAATATTTGATAACAATGCCAAACTTAATGCGTTACTAATCCAAAAGCTATGTACAAACTTATCAAAGAAACCACTCAAAAACCAATTGGCTGCAAAAACTAAGATGAACATGAGACATCCCATACCTTGTGAATGGCGTGTTGTGGCATAATTGATATAATTTTTATTTTCAATAAATTCATTGTAAAAATCATTATCTCTAATTTTATTTTCAATCCCTAAACTTTGTGCCTTGGCCAAGTAAGCTTCTGCAATTCGAACACGCGCCTTATTATCTAGAACTGCTTCATTCTCATATTTTGTTCGATCAATATATTTTCTAAAGAAAGCCTCAACGTCTGTATCAGGTGCTTTTTTCATACGCTCTATCGTGATATCTAATAGTAACTTAAAATATACTTGCTGGAAATCGTGATTGTTACCATAGCGTTCGTTTAAGGTATCTAAATAATTTTCACACTCATCTTCAGATTTCAAAAATAGAATACCTGCATAATGTAGTTTATGCTCTAGTGAATCCGAAACATCTACTAATTTCCTTGCAAAATTATAGGCTTCCTCATTATCTCCAATTTCTCTATAAGAGCATGATAAAAGGTAATAAATATATTCTTCATTATTTTTATTTTCTTCTAAATAATGATCATACAGATATCGAACATCTTTTACTGCCTGTTTATACTGATCAAATAAAAATAGTGATCTCCCCTTTTTCAAAAGGTAAAAGGAATTATTAGATAGTTCAAAAGCTTCCTGATAATACTGAATTGCAAACTTTTGCTGATTCTGTTCACAATAAACATCACCTAGCAAAGATAAGATATCTGCGTTTTTAGGTCTCAATCTATTAGCTTCACTGATAGCTAATTCTGCATCCGATAACTTTCTATCTTCAAGGCTAATCATAGCCTTGAAATACCAAACATCCGCATCATTTCGATTTATTTTTAAGGCTTCTTCGATGTAGGAATAAGCTAATGATTTCTTTCCTGAATAGAAGGCCTGTCTAGCTGAATCAAGATAGCTTGAATTTGAATGATTAGTTGGAGTCGAATCAGGGACTCCTTCAGAACTTTGTTTAGAATTTTCTAATTCCCTATCATATTTTTGTCTGGTTTCTTCACTTTCAAATACTTTTTCTGCCTGTGCAATGACTTCCATCTTTCTCTCAGCCATTGATCTTTGATCAATATTTGGTGAACCTGTCAACTGGCGATAGCGTCTTCTATTTGACTTGATACTTTTCTTAATATCATCTAATGAACTTGTTTCTGAAATCCCTAACTCTTCATAATAGTTTATGACCGACATTGTGTTCCTCCCCTAATCAATAGTTAAATCTTTTATTTTACGACTGGCTACTTCTACAGCACTTTTATCGAGATTTGCTTGTCTCTCTACTTCAAAAGTCCCTAATAAGTGATTATCCGAATCATGTACCTCTACAAAAACTGTTTGATCGACATCATAATGATAAGTTACCTTCAAAACCGTTCCTGCAGGCCAGTCACCTGGTAATTTAATGGTACTCTCTCCTATAACCGTAACAAATTGTGGATCCTCGTCATCTCCTTGAGTAACCTCCACTAGCACATTTTGTTGATTATCTACAACTGTTGAAAAATACTCAGAGTACTTGTTCGGTACCTTGGAATTTTTAGGAATAATAATTGTATTTCTTTTCACACCATTCGAAAGAGCCAGAGTTCCCAAGGCTTGAGAAGTGACATCCGAAACAACTAACTTTTCTGCTAGTCCACGAACTGTTTCACTAACATCTGCATTTTCTGATTTATTAGCGATTTCCAATGCTGCCTGAATAGCTGCTCCTTGTGCTACAGCTTCATCTGGATTAATAGAATATACAATCTTCTTCCCAATTTTCTCTTCCAATTTTCTTTGAACCATTGGCATCCGAGTTGAACCACCTATTAATAGTACTTGGTCAATTTCATCCCATGACATTCCAGATTCTTCAACAACATCATCTAACAGCTCCTCTGTACGATTCATTAGACTTTTTGTTGCTTCTTCAAATTCTACACGTGTTATCGGAATTTTATAACTTTTTCCTTTGTAGTCGAGAAAGACATTTGTTTTTTCTACAGTTGTTAGTCCTCTCTTTGTATTCTCTGATTTTTCACGAAGTAAGGCAGTAAAATGTTCATCCGTATAAATATCCTCCGCCCCTTGTTCTTCCATCTTTTCAGCAATAATCATTGACAAGGCGTTATCAAAATCAAACCCTCCTAGATTACGATCTCCATCGGTGGCAATAACATCAAACTCGCCATCTTTTATTTTCATTAATGTGACGTCAAAAGTTCCACCACCTAAATCGTACACCAATACTGTCTCATTTTTTTCTGCTGATATACCGTATGCAAGTGCAGCGGCTGTCGGTTCATTTAAAACCCGTAAAACATTGAGTCCAGCAATTTCTCCAGCATGTTTTGTTGCTGTTCTACGAGCATCATCAAAATAAGCTGGAACAGTTATTACAACATCCTCTACCTTGTCACCAAGGGCATTTTCTGCTCCTTCTTTTAATCTTTTTAAAATGATTGCAGAAATTTCTTCTGCTGTATAAACAGTATCACTAGGAGAATCAAACTTCCAGTTTGGATTTCCCATTTGCCTTTTGACATACTGTACAACTGCTTCAGGACTACTTGCTGCCAAATTTTTAGCTTGAATACCAACAAGTGGTTCATCTTTCCCATCAAAATCCTGAAAGAATACAACAGATGGAGTTAAATTTTCACCATCTTGATTCAATAAAATTTGTGGTTGTCCAGTCTCTGATAATACAGATACTGCTGAATAAGTCGTTCCTAAATCAATTCCAATTGCTTTACTCATATTTCACTCCTAATCATTATTTGATTTAAACTGTGTTAGTATTTCTGTTAAAAACTCACAGTATTTTAATTCTGCATCAATCTTGCTCTGATTTTTCCCCAAAGTTCTAAGACTGCTAACTGTTAAATTACTAAGTTGAGCTCCTAATTTCTGACCCAATGACAAGTCCGATTCTCTAATTGCTTCCCTGAATCTTTTATTATCTTCTGATATGTAGTATTTTTTTAATTGTTTACTCTCACCTAAAGTATCTATAGTCAGAAGCTGTACTGATCCTTGGTTTTTTAAACGAAAACAAAACTTTACATAGTCTTTCTGGTGATTTGGGTGTGAAATAACTAGACATTCTTCAATCTCTTTATTAAACAAACCACCGAGTTTTATTTGTTCTTCATCAATTTTACAAGGAAGATCAAACTCTTTTGCTTTTTCAACAATTTTCGTCTTACAATATTCTAAATCCAATCTAGGATTATTCTCATCGGAATAATATCTCCATTCATCTATATAACTTTCCAATTCTTTGTATTTAATCATCAACAATCTCCTTTTAAATCTTATTGTTTACGGTTACAGTATAGCATGTGATTTACCTTATTTGCGAAAAGCGTATTTATATTTACCTTTATTGAACAATTACCCCCCCCCCCCGAAAAAGCGTAACTATAATTACTTTTTTCTTAAAAATACCTTAAAAACTGGTAGAATTATGATAGAATGGAAAAAAGGACTTGAGGAGATTTAGGATGCAAGATGAAAGTGTGTATGGATTAGTCTATAAAGCTATTCGTGAGGAAAGAGGGTTTACCCAGAAGGAAGCTGCTGGAACTACAGTGACTCCTCACTTTTTACGTCAGTTTGAGCAAGGGAAATCTCGGATAACCATTCAAAAATTTGAAGAGATTCTTTCTAATATTGGAATTGATAAAGAGACCTTTGATAGTCTCAAAACGCAGATGTTTCCAACTGAATTTCATAAATTACAGGCTCAAGTTGCTGATTTGGCCTATAAGCGTGAATTTAAAAAGATCATTAGTTTGATTAATCAACCCATGGAAAATCCTGGGATCGCTGAACACTATGTGATTGCCAATCGTGTAGTCAATAAATTTGCTATCGCAAACATCATCGGCGATTCTTTTCTGACTCCAAAAGATTATCAAGAACTAGAATATATCAAGAACTATCTCAGTGAATTGGACGACTGGAACAAAATTGAGGTCAATATCTTTTCATCTATCCTGCCTCACTTTTCAATCGAATTTTTAGATTACAGGCTCTACCACTTATTAGATACTCTAAAAAAACAGACAGAGTACCATTCAATCCGTACTGCTGACTACTATATTGCCTGCTTAAGAACTGCTATCAAGCATTACTCTGTTAATGGCTACTATGATAAAGCTGAAAATCTAGCGTTGAAGACCCTGGAAGTGATTAATACTTTCCCTCTACTGAGTACCAAGATGACAGAGATGATTAGTCTTTCAATGGAACGGGCTAATAATTTTCTCAGAAAAGACGATGTCAGAGGTCTAGAACTTGCGAAACATATCTTTGCTAGTCTTGATAACTTTGAAAAAATCTATCCAAATCAACTACTGACTCGAATGAGAGAGGATTTCTTTGTCTCTGTCACACAGCTCAATCACACTGGACAACCTCTAGACATCTAATCTAGAAAAAGAAAAAGCTTGAGGAACCACATATTTCCTCAGGCTTTTCTTATCCTTTAAAGGTCACAATAGTTGCGCCACTGCCTCCAGCATTTTGTGGGGCATAGCCGAAACTCTTGACATGTTTGTTTCTTTGTAAGTATTTGGTGACACCTTCACGGATGACACCTGTTCCGATACCATGGATGATATCGACTTGGGCCATATTATTAAGCAAGGCTTGGTCGATAAAGGCATCTAGCTCATTCATGGCCTCTTCATAACGTTTGCCTCGAAGGTCCAGTCTGGCTTGAGGTCCTCGACCAGAAGTTCGTTTCACAACATTGACCTGTTTCTTCTTGACTTGCTTTTCTTGCTGGGCTTGAACGAGGTCAAATTCTTTCTCTTCTAAGGTCATCTTAATCAAGCCAACTTGGGCTTCCCAGCGGCCGTCCTTGAGTTGACTGGTCAAGGTACCTCGCTGACCATAGCTGAGCACCACGATATCATCTCCCACCTTTGGAGCTCGTTTTTTCTTGGCCTTTTGAAGGACCTTGTTTTTAGACAAATCTACTTTTTCAGGAGCCAATTTTTTCAACTTGGCCTTGGCTTCAATAATTTCATGAGGTTTGAGCTGGGACTTACTATGGAGATTTTTGAGAATCTGGTCACTCTCACTGAGGGCCATATCCACAATCTCAGCAGCCTGTTCACGCGCCTTATTAAGCTCAGTTTCCTTTTCACGATTGAGCTCGTTGTAAAGTTTTTTGAGAGCACGGTTCATCTTGAGATTTTCTTGCTCCACCTCACGGATATTGTCCAAGCGTTTACGACTTTCCAGCGTCTGCTCTTCCAGTTGTTCAATAATCTGATTGACATCATTGTCCTGATCGACCTGCTGGCTAGCATCCCCTACGATAACTTCAGATAGGCCTAGACGTTTAGCAATTTCAAAGGCATTGCTTCGGCCAGGCACACCCTGCATAAAGCGATAGGTCGGGCGAAGAGTTGCAGTATCAAACTCCATGCTGGCGTTTTGCGCAAAGGCTGTCTCAATACCGTAGGCCTTGAGTTCTGGATAGTGGGTGGTCGCCATGGTCTTGACTTGACGCAGGCGAAGGTCCTCCAGAATAGCCATGGCAAGGGCGGCTCCCTCTTGAGGGTCTGTACCAGCCCCCAACTCATCCAAAAGTAAGAGTGAATGCTGGTTGACCTTGCCAAGAATATCCACGATATTGGTCATGTGGCTAGAGAAGGTAGATAAGCTCTGCTCAATAGACTGCTCATCGCCAATATCAGCAAAGATTTCTTCAAAAATACCCACACGACTTCCCTTGTCTGCTAAAATCGGCAAACCAGACTGGGCCATGACCTGCGTCAATCCCAGGGTTTTGAGCATGATGGTCTTCCCACCTGTATTGGGACCTGTAATGACAATAGCTGTTAAATCTTTACCAAAATGGACATCATTTGCGACCGCATTTTTGACCAAAGGATGGCAGACATGAAGCAGTTGAATCTCTTGATTTTCTGACAGCTGAGGTACGACTGCTTGCCTTTCTTGGATGAAGCGGACCTTGGCACGAATCAAGTCTAGATGGCCAATAATCCAAGCATCATTAGCAATCTCAGTAGCATGAGGGCGGACACGCTCAGAAATTTCTTGGAGAATTCGAAGCATTTCATAGCGCTCATCTGCTCGCAGACTGGCAATTTCTTCGCTCAGTTTGACCACCTCACGGGGTTCGATATAAACGGTATTCCCACTAGCAGAAATATCATGAACGACACCTGCAATCTTATTGCGGTAGGTATTTTTGACAGGTAAAACCTGACGGCCATTTCTGCTAGCAACGATCCCTTCCGTCAACATCTGCGCTTTTTGCTTAAGCAAGTCTTGCAAGACATCGCGGACCTGACTCTCGCTATCATGGATTTTTCTACGGATACGCGCCAATTCTTCACTGGCAAAATTTTCAATGAAACCTGCATCATTGAAGGCTTGTAGATTTCCTTGTAATTGAGGAAAATCATGTAATTTCTCAAACCAAAGGGCTAATTCTTCCAAGCTGACATTTTCCAGATTGGCATAAAAACTTTGCAATTCTCTGCTAGAAAGAAGCACGCGCTTCAAAAGTAGAAACTCCTCGATATTGAGATCCGCCCCCATCTCCAAACGCTTGCAGACTCCTGCGATTTCCTTAGTTGAGAGAATAGTAAAATGCGGTTGCTCGACAAAGAGATCCTGCATTTCCTTCATCTCAGCAAAAGCCTGTTTGATTTTATCTGCTTTGGCAGTCGGAGCCAGCTGTCTCAATTGCTCCAAGCCCTGCTCGGTCAACAAATGGGATTCAAACAAAGCCTTGACCTTATTGAACTCTAATGTTTCTAATATTTTCTTATTCATCTTTATTTCCTTGTCTTTGAATGTCTAGGTGTGATAGCTTTTTACATTCTGATAGATTCGAGTCAAATCTGTAAACAAAGGGCTAGGAAAACTCCTGCCCTTTTTATCCGATTAAATTTGTCACCCAGATTTGTTTGAGCCAACTGGTTGTCACTGGTATGCTCTGGATGATGTGTTTTGCGACGATACTCTTTTCAAGAGGATTTTGTATAGCTGCCATAGGGATGGTCGCCAAGATGGTCAAGGTCATTTGCAAGACAAATAAGGTCACCAACATGGACAAGATACCTGCTGAAACTTGGAACAACTTGCCACCCAGTTTTTTACTAGGAATCAAGTGTAAGAGGAGACCAAGCAAACGACCGATACTATAGACAATCCCAAATACAAGCAAGTAGCCGATCCCTGCGTAAAAAACCTTATCCAACTGAAAGAGTTGATCCGATGGGAAAAAGAAAGTCCCTTGACCTTCCTGCGGATTTGCATAAGGGACCAGCAAATGAAATTGCTCTCCCAGTCCCTTATAAAACTGGCCAGCCACAAAAGCCGATGCCATGGCTGAAATCAGGTAATAAACCTGTAAGAGCAGCCCTCTCCGATAGCCGATATAAAATCCCCAAGCCAAGACCAATAGAAGAAGGATTGAAATCATAAGGGATCCTCAATCTTGCTCTGTTCTTGCTTGCAAGTCACAAGCTTGTGACGGAGTTCTTCTAATTCTTGCTCCTTATCGTCAAATTCAATCTCACGGCTGAGCTGAGTTGATAAACAGTTGACTGCCAACAAAAGAGCGATTGTTTCATCGTCTGCACCAGGCATTTGTTCTTTAATTGCTTGGTATTTTTCTGTCGCAACCTTGGCGATTTCCTCCATAAAAAGATTATCATGCTCGGTTGTCAAAGTTAATGATTTTTTCCCGAATGTAAATTTGAATCGATTTAGATTTGCCATAAAATTCACCTCACGATATTATACCAAAATTCGCTAACTTTGTCAGTTTTTACAAATTTGCCTGCTTTTATGGTACAATAGAAACTATGGCAAGTATAACACTCACACCAAGTGAAAAGGAGATTCAGGCTTTTCTTGAACACTATCAAACCAGTCTGGCTCCCAGTAAGAATCCCTATATCCGCTACTTTTTGAGACTACCTCAAGCAACGGTTTCTATCTATACTTCTGGAAAGGTCTTGCTTCAGGGTGAAGGGGCTGAGAAATACGCCAGTTTCTTTGGCTATCAGGTTGTAGAGGAAACCAGCGGACAAAATTTCCCTTTGATTGGGACGGATGAGGTTGGAAATGGTTCCTACTTTGGTGGACTTGCAGTTGTGGCTTCCTTTGTCACACCTGAGCAGCATGCCTTCTTGCGAAAACTCGGTGTGGGGGATTCTAAGACTCTGACCGACCAAAAAATCCGTCAGATTGCCCCTATCCTCAAAGAAAAAATCCAGCACCAGGCACTGCTTCTCTCACCAAGCAAGTACAACGAGGTCATCGGAGACCGCTACAACGCTGTTTCGGTTAAGGTAGCCCTCCATAATCAGGCTATCTATCTCCTCCTTCAAAAAGGCATTCAGCCTGAAAAAATTGTGATTGATGCCTTTACCAGTGCTAAAAATTATGACAAGTACTTGGCACAAGAGGCCAATCGTTTCAGCAATCCTCTCAGCTTAGAAGAAAAGGCTGAGGGCAAATACTTGGCTGTCGCAGTTTCTTCTATCATTGCGCGTGACCTCTTTCTGGAAAATCTTGAAAATCTGGGACGAGAGCTGGGCTATCAACTTCCAAGTGGAGCTGGAACGGCTTCTGATAAGGTGGCTAGCCAGATTTTGCAGGCCTATGGAATGCAGGGACTCAACTTCTGCGCCAAACTGCACTTTAAAAATACTGAAAAAGCGAAAAAACGCTTAGAAAGGTAAGTTATGAATTCATTTAAACATTTCTTAAAAGAGTGGGGATTGTTCCTTCTGATTCTGTCATTACTAGCTTTAAGCCGTATCTTTTTTTGGAGTAATGTCCGCGTAGAAGGACATTCCATGGATCCAACTTTAGCGGATGGAGAAATCCTCTTTGTTGTCAAACACCTCCCTATTGACCGTTTTGATATCGTGGTTGCCCACGAGGAAGACGGTAATAAGGACATCGTCAAGCGCGTGATTGGAATGCCTGGTGATACCATCCGTTACGAAAATGATAAACTTTACATCAATGACAAAGAGACAGATGAACCTTACCTAGCTGACTATATCAAACGGTTCAAGGATGACAAACTCCAAAGCACCTACTCAGGTAAGGGTTTTGAAGGAAATAAAGGAACTTTCTTTAGAAGTATTGCTGAAAAAGCCCAAGCCTTCACAGTTGATGTCAACTATAATACCAACTTTAGCTTTACTGTCCCAGAAGGAGAATACCTTCTCCTCGGAGATGACCGCTTGGTTTCGAGCGACAGCCGCCATGTAGGTACCTTCAAAGCAAAAGATATCACAGGGGAAGCTAAATTCCGCTTCTGGCCAATCACCCGTATCGGAACATTTTAAAAAACCTAAGAGGCCGAGAATCAAGAATCTCAGCCTCTTCTTCTATCGTGAGAATATGATTATTCACTATCCAGTTTGATTAAGATAGAAACAAAGTTATACTCAATGAAAATCAAAGAGCAAACTAGGAAGCTAGCCGCAGGTTGCTCAAAACAGTGTTTTGAGGTTGCAGATGGAAGCTGACGTGGTTTGAAGAGATTTTCGAAGAGTATTAACTCTCACCTATTCATGCAAAGGAATTTTATGGAAGTTTATTTTTCAGGAACCATTGAACGGATTATTTTTGAAAATCCCAGCAATTTTTATCGCATCCTCCTCCTAGAAATCGACGATACAGACGCAGAGGATTTTGATGATTTTGAAATCATTGTCACGGGCACCATGGCTGACGTGATTGAGGGAGAAGACTATACTTTTTGGGGACAAATTGTCCAGCACTCCAAGTATGGGGAGCAACTGCAAATCAGCCGATATGAACGCGCAAAACCAACTAGCAAGGGCTTGGTCAAGTACTTTTCAAGTAGCCATTTCAAGGGAATTGGTCTCAAGACAGCTCAGAAAATCGTGGATACCTATGGCGAAAATACCATTGACGAAATTCTGCAACACCCAGAAAAGTTAGAAGGCATCGCAGGGGTATCTGCCAAAAATCGCGAGGCATTCGTCTCCACCCTCCGTCTCAACTACGGAACGGAGATGGTTTTGGCCAAACTAGCCAACTACGGCATTCCCAATAAATTAGCCTTTCAGATTCAAGACTTTTACAAGGAAGAAACCCTTGATGTAGTTGAAAATTATCCCTACCAACTGGTTGAGGATATCAAGGGTTTGGGCTTTACCATTGCTGACCAACTAGCGGAAGAACTAGGCATCGAAAGTCAGGCTCCTGAACGCTTCCGCGCCGGTCTAGTTCATAGTCTTTTTCAGGCCTGTATGGAAACAGGGGACACCTATGTTGAAGCACGGGATTTGCTAGAACAAACCCTTACTCTCCTTGAGTCTTCCCGCCCCGTGGAACTGGACCCCAGCCAAGTGGCCCAAGAGCTCTCCTACCTCATCGAAGAAGACAAGGTTCAGCAGATTGATACCAAAATCTTTGATAATAGTCTCTTTTTCGCTGAGGAAGGCATCCGCAGTCACTTGGTTCGTATCCTTGAAAAAGGAAAACAGAAGAGCCAGGATTTAGAAACCATTCAAAAACATATCACTACTGTCGAGGCAGAGCTGGGAATTGAGTATGATAGTATTCAAAAACAAGCTATCTGTGATGCTATCCAGAACAAGGTCTTTATTCTGACAGGTGGGCCTGGTACTGGTAAGACAACTGTTATCAATGGGATTATCGCTGTTTACGCCCTTTTAGAAGGACTTGACCTCAGGAAAAAAAGCAATCTGCCCATTCTTCTTGCTGCTCCAACTGGACGAGCAGCTCGCCGCATGAATGAATTGACAGGTTTACCTAGCGCGACCATACACCGTCATTTAGGAATGACAGGTGATGATGATACCAGTCATCTGGAAGATTATCTGGATGCCGACTTTATTATCGTGGATGAATTTTCTATGGTGGATACTTGGCTGGCCAACCAACTCTTCTCCAACATCTCTTCGAACAGTAAAATCCTCATCGTGGGAGATAGCGACCAGCTGCCTTCTGTCAGTCCTGGACAGGTTCTAGCGGATCTGCTTCATATTCCCTTGATTCCTCAGACTCGCTTGGAAAAAATTTACCGACAAAGCGAAGAATCAACCATCGTCACCCTAGCTAGTCAGATTCGACAGGGTATCTTGCCAGCTGATTTCACCCAGAAAAAAGCTGACCGTTCCTACTTTGAAATTGCTAGTGGTCATATTCCTGCTACGATTGAAAAGATCTTAGGCGCTGCCCTCAGAAGTGGCATCCCTGCTCGTGATATCCAAGTGCTGGCTCCCATGTACCGAGGAACTGCAGGGATTGATTCCATCAACCAACTCATGCAAGACCTCCTTAATCCACCACAAAAAGACCAAATCAGTTTTGAAGCTCCCCAGTGTCACTATCGTAAGGGCGACAAGGTCATTCATTTGGTCAACGATGCTGAAATCAATGTCTTTAATGGAGATTTAGGAGCCATCACAGACCTGATTCCTGGTAAATACACCGAGTCGAAACAAGATGAGATTGTCATTGATTTTGATGGCAATGAGGTCTCTTACCCACGTAACGAATGGTACAAGATTCGCTTGGCCTATGCCATGAGTATCCATAAATCACAGGGAAGTGAGTTCCCTGTTGTCATCCTACCTATCACTAGTGCTAGTAGGCGTATGCTGGAGCGCAATCTCATCTATACAGCCATTACACGCGCCAAAAGCAAACTTATCTTACTAGGTGAATTACAGGCCTTCGACTATGCTACCCAACATATCGGAACTGCCCGAAAAACCTATCTGGTTGAACGCTTCAGTGATTTAATTGAAAATATGGAAGAAAAGCAACCAGCTATCTCTGAAACAGTCACATCAAGTGCCTCTGAACCATCCTACATCCTAACCGAAGAAAACTGGGACAGCATCCCAGCCATGATTGGAATTACAGACGCAGACCTCAAAGAGATTTTTGGAAAATAGTGCACAAGAAAACCCACCAATTCAGGTGGGATTTTTGTTTATGAATACTCAATGAAAATCAAAGAGCAAACTAGGAAGCTAGCCGCAAGCTGTACTTGAGTACGGTAAGGCGACGCTGACGTGGTTTGAAGAGATTTTCGAAGAGTATAAGATTATTTAACTGTTGCTGTGCTTGTAATCAATTCAACAGCTTTTTTGATTGTGATGTCGTGTTTCAACATATCAGCTGAAAGCAAGCTTTGTACTTGTGCAACTTCCATGTTGTAGTCTGCCGCCAATTGCTCAACTTCTTTTTTGATTTCTTCTTCTGAAGCGTCAAATCCTTCAGCTTTGGCAACTGCTTCGATAACAAGGTTAGTCTTAGTACGTGACTCAGCTTCTCCCTCGTATTGTTTGTGAAGGTCTTCTTGAGTAGTTCCAGTGATTTGGAAGTACATGTCAGGATTGATACCTTGACGTTGCAAGTTTCCAAGGAATTCGTTTACTGAACGGTGAACTTCTTCGTGAATCATTTCTTCTGGAAGTTCTACGATTTCAGCGTTTTCTACAGCTTTATCGATTGCTGCACCTTCAACGGCATCTTTGTAAGCTTCTTCTTTAGCTGCAGCCAATTCCTTGCGGTATTTTTCTTTCAATTCAGCAAGTGTTTCAACTTCTTCGTCGATGTCTTTTGCAAGCTCATCGTCAAGAGCTGGAACTTCTTTAGCTTTTACTTCGTGGATAGTTGTCACGAATTTAGCTTCTTTACCTGCAAGGTCTTCTGCTTGGTAGTCTTCTGGGAATGTTACGATAACATCAACAGTTTCGCCAGCTGAGTGACCTACCAATTGGTCTTCGAAACCAGGGATGAATTGACCTGAACCAAGTCCAAGTGAGAAGTTTTCACCTTTTCCGCCATCAAATTCAACACCGTCGATAGAACCAACGAAGTCGATGACAACAGTGTCGCCGTTTTCAGCAGCAGCTTCTTTGATAACCAATTCAGCCAAGTTGTTGCGTTCGCGTTCGATACGCTCTTCAACGTCAGCATCAGTTACTTCTTTTTCTACATCTACTGATACTTCAAGGTTTTTGTAGTCACCCAATTTTACTTCAGGTTTTGTCACGACTTCAGCAGTGATAACCCAGTCTTGACCTTTTTCCATTGAAGTTACATCAATTTTTGGTTGAGCAACGACTTCAAGACCAGCTTCTTTTACAGCTGCTTCATAAGCATTTGGCAAAAGAGCGTTCATAACGTCTTGGTAAAGTGACTCTTCGCCAAATTTTTTGTCGAAGATAGGGCGTGGAAGGTGACCTTTACGGAAACCTGGAACATTAAGAGATTTCTTCACCGAGTTGAAGACACGGTCCAATTCTGGTTTGATTTGGTCTTGAGAGATAGTGAAAGTCAAGACACCACGGTTTGTTTCTTTGTTTTCAAATGATACAGACATTCTGTCATTTCTCCTTAAAATTTTTTAAATACAGTCTATTATAACATAAACGAGCGACTTTTTTCAAGTAATGACTGCGCTTTTCAATGATAGGGGGAGGTACGGTTTCTTCTTAGTTTTCTTTAGGATTCGAATATAATCTTATAAAAGATGTTTAATAATGGCTGATTACAGTAAAAAACGAATCGCCCACACATCCCTCATTAGGCGATTCGTTTTTCTTATTTCACAACATAAACATTGCCTGTTGAACCGTCGTATCGAACAGTTTCTCCATAAAAACCGGAAAATCCTTTTTCAATATGACCACGGAAATCATTAGGCAAAACTTTCATCTTCACGATTTCACCAGATTCATCTGCATAGCCTAAAATATGGTGATCTTTATATGATAATCCGTCCATAAACATTGTGAAATATCCAGTTACAAGTTTACCATTATGATCATTGACATCTCTTAGATAAAGTTTATTGTCATTAATTGTAAATCCAGATGATTCTAGACTAATAACTGGACTTGAGTTTTTAAGATAAAGTTCAGATCCAACTTTTTGAATAGGGAAGTGAGTAGTGAATTCTGGTAGATTCGCAACCTTACGTCCATCTGCTCCAAAGTAATACTTATTTGGTAAGTTTTGGAAATTCTTTATGACAGCTTTAGGATCAATTTCTTCCCCTGGTTTTTTATTATCAGTAATAGCATCTAAAGTATTTCGTTTTACATCGCCAATCTTTTGATAAGAAAAACGTTCAACAATAGGTTTGATATACCAGGCATTCTTTTCGATAACAACTCCATCTTTCTTATGATGAACAAGGTGATAGTCATAACCATCAGACAAAGTAACGATATCTGTAATAACTGTATCATCAAAAGGATCTTGTTCAACTTCACTTGGAAGTCTGGTTAACATATAACCATCCTTACCAATGACATAACTTTCCCCATCGCTTGCTGGAACAGCTCTATCTGCTACCATAGCACCTGATTTTTCAAAGTAAGACCATTGACCATTTGCAGTCGCCCATCCTGTTGCCATAGCGCCACTACCTTTGAGGTAATACCATGTAGATCCTTCTTTGTACCAACCTGTACGCATAGCTCCACTATCTGCTAGTGAGTACCAGGTGCTGCCTTCCTTGTACCAGCCAGTGCGCATAGCTCCACTATCTGCTAGTGAATACCAAGTATTGCCGTCTTTGAACCAGCCTGTCTGCATTTTACCAGAACCATCGAAGTGATACCAAGAACTAGCGTTTTGTACCCATTTATTTTTAGCGAGACTGCCATCTTGTGAAAGATTCCAATCAGCACCATTTTTAACCCAAGTATCTGCAGCCTGTGCTTGGTTGATAGATAAAAGTAGACCAGCACCTGCAAGCAAACCAAGTGTAAGTAGTTTAGACTTTCTCATAGCCATTTCCTCCACGAATTGAAACTGAGAGATAGAGTTAGTTTAACCATCTTTTTTATAACACTCTTAAAGAGATGAAATAAAGTCCTTAACGCTCTAGTGACCTTATTTTGATAATTTACGGAGACATACCTGTAACCTCCTTTTGGATTTTATATATCCTTTGATAAATGTTGTATTAACTATATTACTTTAGTTAATTTTGTCTTCATTTTACTCCTCTATAAAATAAATGTCAATAAAAAACATAAAAACATTGTGAAAAAAATATTTTATTGTGCTAGAGGTATTTACTCACTTCTTTGATACTAAATTAAGTCATTTCTCCAACATTATTTTATATAACTACTAAAACTCCTCATGCCCTACCAAGTGATGCTGAAAGGCATAGACTGCAGCCTGGGTACGATCGCTGACTTCAAGTTTGGCAAGAATGTTAGACACGTGGGTCTTGACCGTCTTGAGAGAGATAAAAAGTTCATCTGCGATGCGCTGATTTTCATAACCCTTAGCGATGAGTTGAAGTACATCTCGCTCACGCGCAGTCAAGTCCTCATGTAGTTCTATGTGATTGCGGTGATATTCGACCTTCTTGCTGACCTCTTGCTCAATGGCCAACTCCCCAGCAGCCACCTTACGGACAGCATGGAGCAATTCGTCTGCACTAGAAGTTTTAAGCATATAGCCACGAGCACCTGCATCTAAGACAGGCATGATTTTTTCATTGTCCAAGTAAGAAGTCACAATCAAAATCTTGGCTTCAGGCCATTCTTTGAGGATGGCTAAGGTCGCGTCAATTCCATTCATCTCAGGCATGACAATATCCATGACAATGACATCCGGACGCAATTCCAATGCCAACTCAATCCCTTGAGACCCGTTGGCAGCCTCACCCACAACTTCTACACCGTCTTGGAGGTCAAAGTAGCTTTTCAAGCCCAATCGGACCATTTCGTGGTCATCTACTAGTAAAATTTTCATCGTTACTCCTTTATCATTCCTTATCTAACAGGGGAATACGGATATCAACTGCCAGCCCTTGCTTGGGAGCTGTTAATAACTGAACCGTCCCTGCCATATCTTCAACCCGCTCCTTGATATTTCGCAGTCCATAACTCAGGTCATCTAAACTCCCCAACTGGAAACCAATCCCATTGTCCACCACCTTCAACTGCAATTCAAAATCTGTCTGATAGAGATAGACATCTAAACAAGAGGCCTGGGCATGGCGGAGGGTATTGCTGATCAATTCTTGCAGGATACGGAAGATATGCTCCTCGATTTTCTTAGGCAATTTCGTCACATTTTGCTTGAAACTAACCTTGAGATCACTCTTGTCCTCAAGCTCTTTTAAGAGGATTTGAATCCCTTCTATCAAGCTCTTCTGCTCTAGTTCAACTGGTCTCAAATGCAAGAGCAAGACCCGCAAATCCTTCTGGGCAGTTTCTAAAATAGCTGTGACACTCTGCAACTGGGTCTGCATCTTTTCTCTATCTAATTTCAAAGTCTGCTGACTGACACCTGACAAAATCATGTGAGCCGCAAACAACTCCTGACTGACTGTATCGTGCAAATCCCTAGCAATCCGCTTTCTTTCCTGCTCAATGATTTCCTCTTCCCGAGCAAGACTGTGATTTTCAGCCTTTTGAAGTGCTTCCGTCAAGAGGTTAAGTTTCCCTGACAAGGACTTGAAACTGGCGTCCAAATCTGAATCGGAAACCTGAACCACTTCTTTCCCTGCTAATAAACGCTTGAGATTAGTCTGCATTTTTCTTAGAGAAAGCTCTTCAACACCTCGCCAAAATAAGGCTAAGAGACAGGTCATAGACATGCTGAACACCAACAACAAAAAGACAAATTTTTCTGTTTTTTCGACATCATGCAAGAAAATAGTCCAGTCAAAGTCAAGGATTTCCAGCAAGCTGTGGGAGAAAAATAAGACAAAGAGGACAGAGGTGAGAGCAATCATTACATAGGCTTGTTTTTTCATCCTCTGACCACCTCAACATCTCCAATCATAGTAGTCAAGAAAATCTTGACACTCTTGTTACTCTTAAGGTAGTCTCTTGTTTCTTGATGATAGTGTTCATTGCGGAGGGCTCGCTTGGGCTGGTTGAAAAAAGTCAAATCACCATAGAGACAGTTAACGCTGAGACTGACTTCCACATCTACAGGCACAATGATTTTGGTCGTGCCTATCATCTTTCTGAGGATAATGACATTGTCATGATTGGTTAAGATGACCCTCTCCAGATGAATGGTATCCTTGCCCATGAGACGAAAGAGATTGATATCATCAAACTGGCAAGTCTGGTAGCTTGAAAAATGATGGAGATTCCCAAACCAACGATTTTTCTCCTTCTTAACCGTCACCACCTCTTCAAACACTAAATTTGTCTGCTCTTTTTCCTGATTCATCATCGGATAAAGAAGAAAGAGGCTGTATATAACCGCAACAAAAATAGCTAAAATCACAAAAGGATTGAGCATGACGATAAAAAAGAAGAGAATGGTTGCCACCACTAAAAGAAGATTATTTCCCTCTTTACCAGTGTAATAGCGAATCAAAAGCAAAAAGAGGAATAAAATCAGCAGAAAACGTGAAAAATGCTCTGACACCATCAAAATCAGAGCTCCTGTCAAAAGACAGGCTTCGATAAATAAAAAGATTTTAAATTTTCTCATAGGTTCATCCTCTCCCTTCTATTTTATCACAATTCAAAAAAGTCACCTCAGTCTGAAGATGGAAAAAAGGCGGTGGTTACGCCTTTTTCATCTGATCCTTTGCTTCTTTTAATTTTCCATAAAGAAGATAGTCTACTTTTTGCAGATCTGCTATGGTTGCACAATTAAGGGCACACATAATCAAACGCAGATCGTCTTTCCAGCCTTGGACAATGCCAATCACTTCTTCAACTGTGTAGCTTTCAATCAATTCCAGAATTGTTCGAGACAATCCCACAGCCTTGGCCCCAAAGACCAAACACTTAATCATATCCAGTGGATTGCGAACCCCTCCACTGACCAAGAGTTCGACCTTGTCTTTCCAGTCTTGGGCATTGAGAAGGGCCTGCATGGTGGACTGGCCCCATTGATTGAGGTAATCACGTTGGCCACTGCGGCGGTTTTCGATATAAGCAAAGCTGGTGCCACCACGACCTGACAGGTCAAAGGTTCGAACGCCCAGTTCATAGGCTCTCTCGATGGTCTTCACATCCATTCCAAAACCCACTTCCTTGAGGACAATCGGAACAGGGATTTGCTTGCTATAATCTGCTAGATGCGATTGCCAGCATCTGAACCTTCTTTCTCCCTCTGGCATGAGCAATTCTTGCATGACATTGACATGCACTTGCAGGAGAAGAGGACCCATCTCTTCTACAGTCCGAAATCCCAACTCGACAGACTTGTCCAATCCAATATTGGTTCCAAGAAGGAGATTTGGATGACTAGACTTAACAGAAAAAGAGTCATCTGCTGGATCTTTGAGGGCTGCGCTATAAGAACCCGTTACAAATAAAATACCACAGGCTTCCGCCACTTGAGCCAGCTTTTGATTGATTTCTCTTCCCTTATCGCTTCCACCTGTCATGGCATTGATATAAAAAGGAAAGCCCCACTTTCGACCAGCAAACTCTGTCGACAGATCGACTTCATCCAGGTCGTAAAGAGGCAAGGAAGAATGAATCAACTCCACCTCATCAAAGCTATTATAGGAACTTTTCTGCTCAAGGGCATAGCGGATGTGCTCATCCTTACGATTTGTCGTCATGTCCTATCCTTTCTTGGTATAAGAGCTCAATCCCCAGATCGGCCCAACGGTTTTTTAGGGTTTCAGTTGATTGCTCATCAAAACTCAAGGCAATACCACAGTCACCACCACCAGCACCGCTACTCTTAGCAACAGCCTGCAAATCTTGACTAGCTTCTTTCAACTGTCTAAGCGAAGGTGTGTAAATATCTGCGCTCAAGCCTTCTAAGAGCTTGCTGGCCACTTCTACTTGCTCGATAATTTTTTCTGATTTCCCCTGTTCCAAGGCTTCTACCAAAGCAGCTACCGTTTCTTTTGAGGAGCTTAAAAAATTCTGATTGATATTTTGCTTGATTTGCTGGACCATGTGACTCGATACAGCCACTTCCTTGGTCCATCCCACTAGGAAATCACATTCTAAAGTTGGTTTCACTTGTGAAATTGAAAAGCCCCAATCACGCTCTAAAACTGTCGCCAAGTTTTCTTCTTTTAGCCAAGTAGCCACCTTCTGGCGATCAAATGACTGGTAAAGAACCAATTCCTCTGCCACAATACAGGCAAGGTCCCCCATAGAACCATTATCTCCGCGCTTGAGCAAGACAGCACTGGCCAGCTTGAACAAGAGATCCTGATCAATCGAAAGATGATACAGAGCCAGCAAAGCCTTGATAACCAAGACAACGACGCTACCGCTAGAACCCAGACCAAACTTTTTCCCTTCCCTTTCCATTTTTCCTAGAATCTCCAAAGAAAATGGTCGCAAGGTCTGCCCACGATCGACGAGGAAATCTTCCACTAAAGCAATCGTTTCTTGAATCAAACTGTAGTCAGGATTTGGTGTCAAGTCCACTGCGAAATCAAACATATCTGAGTAGATACAGTATCTCTCAGAAAAGGCAATCTCAGCCTTCATATAGATGGGAATAGCCTTTATCAAGGCCAGCTGCCCGGGATCTAAAATAGCATATTCACCTGCCCAATAGAGTTTTCCGCAAGTTTTAACAGTAATCATCTTGGCTCAAATCCTTTGTTTTTGACACAATCAAGCGATAACGCTGACCGAAGATTTCTGATAAATACTCCAAGTCTTTCTCTTGACAGAGGACTTTGACATTGGGACCAGCATCCATAGTAAAGTAGCAGGATTCTCCTTGCTCACGAAGCTGGCGGACAAAGTCCATGGCTTCATAGCTTGCATCCGTCAGATAAGAAAAGGCTGGTGATGCTGTTTTGGTCGTGGCGTGCATAGCCAGGGCATTTTTCTCCGTTAACTCCCCAACCTTGGCAAAGTCATTTTCCTTGAGGTAAACCAGCATATCCTGATAATCCTTCTCAGACTGACGCACCCAGTCATCAAAGGTCGTCGAAGTTTCCACACAAAGTTTCATCCCGTCACGGCTAGAGATTGGTTTTTTCTTATCCTCTAGCACCAACATGATCATAGCTAGTTTCAAGTCTGTCTCTACAGGGTAAACTTCCCCGCTATCCTTGTCCCAAGCACCGAGTGGTCCATAAAAACTCCTAGAGGAAGATCCTGAGGCAAACTTCGCTTCCTGCGCTAACTGACTTCTATCCAAACCAAGCTTGAAATAAACATTGCAAGCTTTGACCAGGGCGGACAAACCACTAGAACTTGAGGACAAGCCCGCTGCGGTGGGCATATTGTTCTGTGTATCAATACGAACAAAGCCCTCACCATCTGGACGGTAACGGTCAATAATCTTACTCATCTTAGCATGCTCCGCCTCATTTTGTAGCTGACCATTGATATAGAAGGCATCAGCTGTCGCATCCGTCGGTAGAGATGACAAAGTCGTCTCCGTGTACATATTTTCCAAAGTCAGAGAGATACTGCTAGTAGCAGGAACCATCTCTTTTTCTTTTTTCTTTCCCCAATATTTGATAATAGCAATATTTGCGTAGGAACGTACTGTTACAGGCTCTCTATCCATGTCTGAACAGCTCCTTTCTCTTCTAATCTTTCTGCTAGTTTTTGAGCTTGAGTCAAATTGGTTGCCAAGGCTATGATACAGCCTCCTAGCCCACCACCGCTCATCTTGGCACCCAGAGCACCTTGGCTAAGAGCCGTTTCAACCAAAGAGTCTGCCTCAGGGCTACTGACACCAATTTCTTTTAGATGTAAATGCGCTTGACTGAGGATTTGTCCCAGTCCTTCAGCATCTTTTTGTGAAATCGCTTCTTCTGCTTGCTGGGTCAATTCTCCCAATGCATGCAAAAACGGTAGGGCATCCTTGCCCTTGCTTTGAACCACTTGGATGGCTTCACGAGTATGACCATAAACGCCCGTATCTGCAATGACCAAATAGGCGGATAAGTTCATCTCAAGCTCTGTAAATCCTACATTCTTAATAAAGCGAATAGGCTGGTCACTGAGACAGGTCTTGGCATCCAAACCACTTGGATTCATATGGGCAATCATCTCCGCCCGATTGACCAAGATTTCTAATACATCATGAGGCAGTTCTGCCTCATAGTAGTCAAAAACCGCACGAATAGCCGCTATGCTGATAGCAGCTGACGAACCCATTCCCCGCTTCTCAGGGATAGCCGAATCAATCTCACAACGAATGCAGGCTTCTTTGATATTCAAATACTCCAGAGAAGCATAAACTGCCATGGACAAGGTATCCTCCTCATAGAGGCGCCAAGGACTTTCTGCAGGAACTACTTTACAAGTCACCTCCACCTCCAAAAGAGGCAAGGAAATAGCAGGATAGCCGTAAACGACCGCATGCTCCCCTATTAAAATAATCTTACTATGTGCCTGACCGACACCAACCTTTTTTGTCATTTTTTCCTTTTGCTAGACGAAAAAGCCGTCTCATACTCAATGAAAATCAAAAAGCAAACTAGGAAGCTAGCCGCAGGTTGCTCAAAACACTGTTTTGAGGTTGTGGATAGAACTGACGAAGTCAGTAACCATAGCTACGGTAAGGCGACGCTGACGTGGTTTGAATTTGATTTTCGAAGAGTATTATTTTTTCCTACAAGTATTTATTCTCTCCTATCTATTTTATTATATTTTCACAAAAAAAGCGATTGTTTCCTTCACAATCGCCTCTTTCATTATTGAACCCATTCGCCATTATAGTTGACAGAATAGCCATCTACAGTGGTATTCACTGCCAAAGCACCTGAGCTATAAGCGTAGTACCATTTACTACCGACCTGGAACCAACCAGTGACCATAGCTCCTGATGAACGGAGATAGTACCACTTGTTACCGAGGTATTGCCAGCCTGTTTTCATATCGCCATTTTCAGCATCTAAATAGTACCAAGTTGAGCCTTCTTGATACCAGCCAGTTGCCATTGCACCTGATGAACGGAGGTAGTACCACTTATTGCCAAGTTGTTTCCAACCAGTTTGCATTGTAGCACTTGTTGGATCTAGATAGTACCAAGTTGAGTTATCATTGTTCCAGCCACGCACTGGCTCCCCAACCGTTAAACTGTCGATACGAGCATCGAAGCCACCACTCTTTTGTAAATAATACCAGTGTCCCTCATCAGAAATCCAACCCGTTTTTAAAGTATGATAGCTACGCTGATCTTCAAAATAATAGACTCGTTTCTCTGCTGGACTATCATATTGTTCCCCATGATGTTTGTTGGTATTTGTAGCAGTTTTTGCCTCTAAAACTTGCTTACCAACAAATTCTTGTAGTACCCCATCTTGATTAAAGTAATACCATTGTGGCATTGGCATAGATTCTAATCTTAAACCATTTGGGTAAGGACCAATTGTACTACCTTTAGATGGAAACGGGATATATTGCCAGCCGACAACCATTTCTCCTGATACATGATCAAAATAATAGGTCTTGCCATCAATCACTCGCCAGGCCTTTTCTTTGATGTCACCCTTCTTGTAGTAGGTTCTACCATTTTCTTGTACAAATTGCCAGCCTTCTGAATCAGCATCATCCGCCAATACTGCACTTGTTGCTAGCAAACCAAAGAAAAAGACTGCTAATGCAATTTGCATCAATTTTTTTATTATTTTCATTAGACCTATCCTCCATAACCGATTGTAGCAAAAATCCAACCATATGTCAACATATGGAACACTCTCAAAAAAGCAGTTACATAACTGCAACTGCTTTTCTATTCTTGCATGGTGTAACCAACACCACGCACGGTTTTAATGTAGCTTTTTTGACCTTTTACATCAAGCTTGCTACGTAGATAACGGATATAGACATCCACGATATTGGTTTCGGTCGCACTTTCATACTTCCAGACACTTTCCAACAACTGCTCACGAGTCAGGACTTTCTTGCTTCCCATAAGAGTAGCCAAAAGATCATACTCACGGCGCGTCAGAGCAATCATTTCCTCGCCACGATAAACTGTATGATGTTCTACATCCATACGCAGATTGCGGTAAGACGTTGGAACCTTCATCTGACTACAGTGTTGATCGATAAAGTCCCGACCTCGGAAAATCGCTGAAATACGAGCTACCAGATTCTCAATAATAACTGGCTTATAAATGTAAGAGACGGCAAAGCGTTGGATTGTTTCAATCTGATCTTGCAATTCTTCGCGATGGTCCAAGACCATGATGACTGAGGCTGGCTTAGTCCGACTCAGCTTGTCTGCAAAATCCTGGGCAGTCATATCCCCCAGACGAGCATTCAATAAAATCAAGTCATAGTCTGTCTGAAGAGCCATGGAGAGGGCTTTTTGCCCCTCCTCAACCTGATCAACTCGGTATTGCTCTTTTTGGAGTTCCAAACTTAAAAAATGAGCTAGATTTCGTTCTTTCTCAAGTAATAAAATCCGTTTCCCCATGGCAGACCTACTTATTTTTCGTCATACCAAGAGTAGTGGAATGTTCCTTCTTTGTCTTTACGTTGGTAAGTGTGGGCACCAAAGTAGTCACGTTGCGCTTGGATCAAGTTAGCTGGAAGGTCAGCTGAACGGTAGCTATCAAAGTAAGTAATAGCTGCTGAGAAAGTTGGCACTGGCACACCAGCTTGAACAGCAAGAGCTACGATATCACGCACTGCTTGTTGGTACTTAGCAGTAACATCCAAGAAGTACTCATCCAAAAGAAGATTCGCAAGGTCTGCATCACGGTTGTAAGCATCTGTAATCTTTTGCAAGAAACGAGAACGGATGATACAGCCATCACGCCAGATAGATGCGATATCTGCAAATGGCAAGTTCCAGTTATTTTCTTTAGAAGCTACACGCAATTGAGCAAAACCTTGTGCGTATGAAATGATTTTTGAGAAGTAAAGGGCTTGACGGATCTTTTCAATCAACTCAGCCTTGTCTCCTTCAAATTTGAAGGCAGCTGGTTTTGGAAGAACCTTGCTTGCATGTACACGTTCTTCTTTGTAAGTTGAAATGTAACGTGCAAATACTGACTCAGTGATGAGTGACAATGGCACACCAAGGTCAAGTGATGATTGGCTAGTCCATTTACCAGTTCCCTTGTTACCTGCGGCATCAAGGATGTAGTCTACGATTGGTCCATCTTGGCCTTCATCGTCTTTACGGCTCAAGATATCAGCTGTGATTTCAATCAAGTAGCTGTCCAATTCACCCTTGTTCCACTCAGTAAAGATTTCAGCCATGTCTTCTGCAGAAAGACCTAACAAGTGTTGCATCAAGTCATAGCTTTCTGCGATCAATTGCATATCACCGTACTCGATACCGTTGTGAACCATTTTCACATAGTGACCAGCTCCATCAGGACCGATGTAAGTCACACATGGTTTGCCATCTTCTGGTGCTTTAGCTGAGATTTCTTCAAGAACATCCGCAACCAATTCGTAGGCCTCTTTTTGTCCACCAGGCATGATAGAAGGACCTTCAAGGGCACCTTTTTCACCACCAGAAACCCCAGTACCGATAAAGTTGATACCTGAGTTTGCCAACTCTTCATTACGACGGATTGTATCTTTGTAGAAAGTGTTTCCGCCGTCGATCAAGATATCACCCTTGTCAAGGTGTGGAAGAAGGGCTTGAATTGTAGCATCTGTACCAGGTCCAGCTTGAACCATGAGCATGATACGACGAGGTTTTTCGATTGAGTTTACAAAACTTTCAACGTCATAGCTTGGTACAAAGTTCTTTTCAGGATGGCAAGCAATTACATCTTCAGTTTTTTCTTTACTACGGTTGTAAATAGCAACTGTGTAACCACGAGATTCAATATTAAGGGCAAGGTTACGACCCATTACGGCCATACCTACGACACCAAAGTTAGCTTTTGTCATTTGACACTCCTCTTGTTTAATTTGTTTTATTTTATCATTTTTACTTTTGAAAAGAAAGAATTTTGTAACGACTGCTTAGTAGTCCAAAGCATCCGCATGTCCAGAACCATTTCCAACAAAGTATCCTGTCTTACAGTTAAGGGTAAAGAGATAGGTTCCATCTGGCTTATAGAGGTTGTAATAACCATTGCCATTAACGATATTAACACGTTCAAGGATATATTGGTTACCAGTAATATAACCACGTGAGCGTGAAGTTGCTAAAATTTGTTCCAAAACACCATCCGCGAAATCCCAGGCAGAATTATTGCTATCATCAATAGCAGACTGGTTATAAGAAACACGACTCGCACTTCTTTGAACAGCAACTCCTGCACTTGATACACCCATATTGACTTCACTGCGGGTACTTCTAGTTTCAGTTGATGCAGCATTTGAACTACTTGGACTTGTTTCACTAGAAGTATTTTCACTTGCTTGACTAGAACTTAAGCTGCTAGTTTCACTTGAACTTGAGCTTGAAGCACTTGTTTGCTGGCTCTTACCAAGACTGATAGCCTTATCTAGAACTTTATCAAGCTCCGTATTTCCAGTTTTAATATCTGTAAATTTAGCATCTGATTTAGCTTTAGCGTTAGTATCCAAGACACCATCCACAATAGCTGGCTTCTCAAATTGAGCATTGACATCTTGAATGGCCTTGATTTGAGTTGCTAGGCTATCATACTTAGATTTGGCAAGCGTATATTCACGACTGCCTTCCAGCTTATCAAGTAAGGTTTTTAGTTGGCTCAGTTTGTCAAACTGGCTATTCTTCAAAGCAGTTTTATTACTGTCTGTATAGAAGGCATCATATAAATTATTGAATTCTTCTACATCTGACTGCGTGTTTGTAGTTGATTGAGAAGTCTGGATTTCCTTGGTCGAACGAGCCACTTGACGATAAACATAATAACCAGTTCCAAGGATAAGAACCACTAAGGCTGCTAGAATACCGTAAAGCACCCATTTCTTCTTACTTTTTCCATCTTCACTATCTGTGACTCGAGAACGTGTGAGAGCCTCTTCCGTCTCAAATTCTTCGACAAGAGGAGCTTCTGAAACTCGTGTTAATTCTAAATCATCAAACTGATTCAATTCATCTTCTGGAACTAGAGAAGTTACTCCTGTTTCCTCACGAAGCTCTTGAAGCAAATTATCCAGAGTCTGAGTCTCCTCTATCTCTTCTACCTCTTCTTTTTCAACTAAATCATCCTTGCTAAACTGACGTGTTTCAAACTTATCTGCCTCAATTTCATCTTTATGTTGTTTCACATACTTGTCCAAGATAGAATCTCCAGGCAACACACCTGCTTCCACCTCTTCATTTTTTCGCATAGCTTCTCCAACTGTTAGCTCTTTGGCATCATCAAAATCAAATTGCGCTTCTTTATGTTCTATATTATGACGATTCCGTCTTTTCTTACTCATGAGTTTTCCTTCCTACTTTACTTCCTGACGTTTAACACGCTGACCAAAATATTGATACAAATCAACTTTTAAGGTTCCATTGTACAACTTCCGTTTCTTATCCGCCTGACTACCGTACTTGGTCTCAAAGGCTTCATCACTAGTTAGGATAAACTTACTCCACGTTTTCAGCGGTGCAAATACTTGACCCATCTCAGCATAAAGCTTGGTAACCCCTACATCATCTGACAAGCGTTCACCATAAGGTGGGTTAGAGATAATCACTCCATTGATTTTATCAGAACGCAAATCCTGCACTCGCATCTGCTTAAAGATAATATCTCCTGCAACACCTGCTGATTGAGCATTGGCCTTAGCAATTTCCACCATACGTGCATCAATATCACAGCCCATGATATCTAGCTCAAGCTCACGATCCACTTTCTTAGCTGCTTCTGTGCGAACTTCTTGAATCAAGCGATCGCTAATCCAGTTCCATTCCTCAAAGGCAAAGGAGCGACGAAGACCAGGAGCCATCTGTCTAGCAATCATAACTGCCTCGATACAGAAAGTTCCTGAACCACAGGTTGGATCAATCAAGGGCTTGTCTGGATACCAGTTAGAAAGCTGCAAAATAGCTGCTGCCATGTTTTCCTTGATAGGAGCCCCACCTTTTTCGGTACGATAGCCACGTTTAAAGAGGCTAGTCCCTGTCGTATCAATCATGACAGTTGCTATGTCTTTCAGAATAGAAACCTCAATCTTAAACTCAGGACCATTCTCCATCAGAGGAACACCTTCTGGACGAGCATAGTGTTTTTGCAACTTCTTAACAACAGCCTTCTTTGAAATAGCCTGAACACTGGGTTCATTGTGTAGTTTAGATTTAACACATTTGGCTTTCGAAATCGGGAATCGAGCTCCAAGTGGTAAATAATTTTCCCAATCTAGAGCGAAAACTCCCTGAAAGAGCTCTTCAAAAGTCTTAGCTGGGAACGTTCCTACGATAATCTTGATACGGTCTGCCGCCCGAAGCCAGAGGTTGGTTTCGATAATGGCTCTCACATCTCCTTGAAAACGAACACGGCCGTTTTCAACCTGACAATCGTAGCCCAACTCTCGCACTTCACGTCCCACAACAGCCTCAAGACCCGCTGCAGCAGTAGCGATTAAATTAAATTCTTTTTTCATTTTCAGTCTTATAAGACCTTTCTATATGTCCACTTTAAAAAATGAGGTTGAGAAAGTTTTCTCAGCCCCAACCTATATGCAATTTTCTATAAGCCATGTTTTGTTCCAGAAGTGACTAGGACCACTTCCTTCGATAACCATCTGTCTACTACTAACAGCCTAGAGCTGGTAGCAGTCAGAGTACTACGTTCGTTTCCGTGTACTCCATGCCCCGACCGAAATTTGGGTTGCTAGCTTGAGGGGTTTACCGCGTTCCACTCTCTCTGTTTCCAGAAAGACTCCGTCACTGTGGCACTTTCAAGCCTACTCTGACCTATCCAAGGACTTAGCCATTTCAACTGCCGTAACGATTTCTCGTCCCTAGGCTTATGGTTTCGCCTAGCACAAACACTACAGGCATCACAGCCTGTGCTAGCATGGACTTTCCTCATGAAAAGAAATTCTCCTCACGCGATTATCCAAAAATTGCACTTTTCAAATAAGCTCTTATAAATCAGAGTTATCCAAAATTTGTTTACCAAATACTTCTTTCTCAAGACGATTTAGACGTTTCAAAATATCAAAATTCGTCATAGAAGTTGTAGCAGTCACTTCAAGTGGTTCTGCTTGAACCGGTGCAGATTCAGGTTTGCGAGACAATTCTTCCTTCAACTCTGCAATTTCTTGACGGAGAGACTTGACTAAGGCAGCATAAGTTTCGTAGTCCTTGATGACATCGTCCAAAAATTCATCAACTTCAACCTTACTATATCCACGGACTTCACGTCCAAACTCTTGCTCAAAAATATCTTTTGCTGAAAAAATAATACTTGCCATCTCTCTCTCCATTCTCGGTTTCTAATAGTATTATTATATAAAAAAAGGCAAACAAAAATCAAGGTCAAAGCCCTACTTTTCAGAAAAATTTTCTACTAGCTCATTTAAGTCTTCAAAGGTCAGTCTTTTTATACGATAACCTTCCTGATTTTTCATCAAATTGTCTATAAATTTTAATTTGGTTTCATTTTCTGGATCATAGAAAAAATAAGCTAAATCAGTATTTTCCAGTAAAAATCGTTGGTAATCTCGTAGTTGCCCCATATGTTCATATTTAGGATAGGCATATTTGACAAAATCGACCTGCTTAAATTGGCTAAGTTTAAGCTGATTCGCTTCATTCCAATTTTCCCCGTGTGTTTCAAAATCAAAAATGGTCGCTAGGCTGAAATCATATTCTTCTTTCATTTCATTTGCGACATCAAGCACCCAAGATTCAAATCCCAAGTTCCCTGTAAAGACCAGCCATTTAATCCCTTCTTCTGCTATACTTTCTAAATCACGGCGAATGGCTTTCTTTATAATTTTTAACCTGATATCTTTTTCATTAAACAAACCCAAGTCAAAATTAGAATATCCCATAATTAAAGCTGTAGTCATTTTTACACCTTTCTTTCTATTTTTATGGTATAATAGAGTGATGTTATTGTACCAATAAGGAGAAATATGGTCAACTATCCTCATAAAATTTCATCAAAAAAAAGCCAAACATCCATTTCTCAACCCAAAAATTTCGCAAATCGAGGAATGACTTTTGAAAAGATGATCAACGCTACCAACGACTACTATCTGAGGCATGGCATGGCAGTTATCCATAAAAAGCCAACGCCTGTTCAGATTGTTCGAGTAGACTATCCTCAACGTAGTCGAGCCAAAATTGTAGAAGCCTATTTTAGACAAGCTTCCACAACAGATTACTCTGGCGTGTATAGAGGACATTACATTGACTTTGAAGCCAAGGAAACGCGACAAAAGAATGCTATTCCAATGAAGAACTTCCATCTTCACCAGATTCAACATATGGAACAAGTTCTAGAACAGCAGGGCATTTGCTTCGTACTGCTTCATTTTTCTTCTCGACAAGAAACTTACTTGTTGCCGGCACTTGATTTGATTCGCTTTTATCATCAAGATAAGGGCCAAAAATCAATGCCACTTGGATATATTCAAGAATACGGATATTTAGTAAAGCAAGGAGCTTTCCCTCAAATTCCCTATCTCGATATTATCAAAGAACATTTACTAGGTGGTAAAACAAGATGAATAAACAAACTATTCTGCGATTCTTAAAGTATACTGGAATTACATTTCTTACCTTATTTATCGCATTATTTCTATTAGGTGGAGGTGTCTTCCTCTACTTTGTTAGCAAGGCTCCAGCCTTATCTGAAAGTAAATTAGTTGCGACAACCTCTAGCAAGATTTATGATAATAAGAACGAACTGATTGCTGACCTTGGTTCTGAACGTCGCGTAAATACTCAAGCAAATGAAATCCCTACTGATTTGGTCAAAGCCATCGTGTCTATCGAAGATCACCGTTTCTTTGACCATAGAGGTGTTGATACTATTCGTATCATGGGTGCAGCATTGAGAAACCTCCAAGGTGGAGGAGGCCTTCAAGGGGCATCAACCTTGACTCAGCAATTGATTAAATTAACTTATTTCTCTACCTCAACTGCCGATCAAACCTTATCACGTAAAGCCCAAGAAGCTTGGCTAGCCGTTCAATTAGAGCAAAAAGCAACCAAACAAGAAATCCTGACCTACTACATCAACAAAGTCTACATGTCTAACGGTAACTATGGAATGCAAACCGCAGCCGAAAATTACTATGGAAAAGACTTGAAGGATTTAAGCTTGCCACAGTTAGCACTCCTAGCTGGAATGCCTCAAGCACCAAACCAATATGATCCATATTCCCATCCAGAAGCTGCTCTAGAGCGTCGTAACTTGGTACTTTCAGAAATGAAGGGGCAGAAATACATAAGCGCAGAAGATTACGAAAAAGCTATTAATACGCCTATCACTGACGGTCTTCAAAGCTTGAAGTCAGCCAATAGTTACCCAGCCTATATGGACAACTACCTCAAAGAAGTAATCGACCAAGTCGAACAAGAAACGGGCTACAACCTTCTTACCACAGGTATGGAAGTCTATACTAATGTCGACAAAAATGTTCAACAGAGACTTTGGGATGTTTACAATACAGATGAGTACGTTGCTTATCCAGATGATGAACTCCAAGTAGCTTCCACTATCGTGGATGTAACAAATGGTAAAGTCATTGCTCAGTTAGGTGCCCGTCACCAATCAAGTAATGTATCTTTCGGAATCAACCAAGCCGTTGAAACCAATCGTGACTGGGGTTCTACTATGAAACCAATCACTGACTATGCTCCCGCTTTAGAATATGGAGTCTATGACTCTACTGCGTCTATTGTACATGATGTTCCTTATAACTATCCTGGCACTGATACTCCAGTCTACAACTGGGATCATGGCTACTTTGGAAACATTACAATCCAGTATGCTCTTCAACAATCACGAAATGTCACAGCCGTTGAGACTTTGAATAAGGTCGGTCTAGATAGAGCTAAAACCTTCCTTAATGGTCTTGGTATCGACTATCCAAGCATGCATTATGCAAACGCCATTTCAAGTAACACAACTGAATCCAACAAACAGTACGGTGCAAGTAGTGAAAAAATGGCAGTTGCCTACGCAGCTTTTGCTAATGGTGGTATTTACCACAAACCAATGTATATCAATAAAATCGTCTTCAGTGATGGTAGTGAAAAAGAATTTTCTGATGCCGGTACTCGGGCTATGAAAGAAACTACTTCCTATATGATGACCGAAATGATGAAAACTGTCTTAGTATACGGAACCGGACGTGGAGCCTACCTACCTTGGCTTCCACAAGCAGGTAAAACAGGTACTTCTAACTATACTGACGAAGAAATTGAAAAGTATATCAAGAACACTGGTTACGTAGCTCCAGATGAAATGTTTGTAGGGTATACCCGCAAATATGCAATGGCTGTTTGGACAGGATACTCAAATCGTCTAACTCCAATCATCGGAGATGGTTTCCTTGTTGCTGGTAAGGTCTATCGTTCAATGATAACTTACCTTTCTGAAGATGACCAACCTGGAGATTGGACAATGCCAGATGGCTTGTATAGAAATGGAGAATTCGTCTTCCAGAACAACGCAAAGAACACATGGAATAATTCAGTAACACAACAAACACAAACAGTTGAAACTCCAAGCACAACAGCTGAAAGTTCAACTACACAGGCAAGTACGACGGTTGGTCAACAACCCAATAATGCTCCAGCAACTGATCCTAACCAAGTACAAGCTGGTCAAGCTGTTCAACCGACACAACCAGTACAACCAACGCCACAAAATCCACAAGTTCAACAACCACAACAGTGAGATGAAAGAAAATCCTGAGAATAAAAACTCAGGATTTTTTCTACAAAAAAATTAGCTTCATAATCTTTGAAAGTGAAGAGAGGTTTCAACTCATTTTCGATAAACCAAAAGAAGTTAGTAAATAACTAACTTCTTTTTATCTTATTTCACATGTTTTGCGAGTTCTTCTTGCGCTTTTTTATTGGATTCTTCTTTTTCTTTCATCCATTTATCTTGAGCTTTTTGGTATTCATCTACAGTGACTGCCTTGTCTTGAAGTTCCAAGTATTTGTATAGGAGCGGATCGCTTGTCCCCTTGTTACCAGAGAAGGCAAATGGCATCGTAAATGGTACCATCTTAGACAAGATTGGGCGACCAGTGAGTGATGTTGTTGGGATAATCAAGGCACTATCTGTCAACCAAGCTTGGGCAGCAGCGTATTTATCATATCGTTTAGCAACATCTGTAGTCTCATCATCAGCTTCAGTAACCAATTTTTCGTAGTCATATAGACCTACTTTTTTAGCAGCTACATTATCTTTCCCTGAGTCAAATCCTAAATATGTTTTAGTGCTTTCACCAACTGATGGTTTGATGATATCAAGGTAGGTTGATGGATCGGCAAAGTCTGGACCCCAACCGACATTATCTGAAATATCCCAATCTTCCCCAGCTGCTGTTTCAGCAAAGTAGGTAATATTGTTTACTTCATCCTTTTGTAGCTGTTGAATATCAATGACAACATTATCTGTACCCAAGGTTTCTTCAACCGATTGTTTGAAAGATTGGACACGTTGAACTTTTGTAGTTGCTGTCTGATCAACTGGCATATCCAAATGAATTGGGAAGGTCACTCCTTCTGCCTGAAGAGCAGTCTTAGCCTTCGCAAATTCAGCCTTCGCCTTGTTTGGATTGTAGAGACCATCTTGAGCATCTGCGAAGTTGACATCCTTCCATTCATCCCCATAAGTTACCAATTTTTCTTTGACCATATCGCCAAAGTTTTTCCCATCTGCTTGAACAAATGTTGGTGGTACAAAGAGATTACGCAAGATTTTGCTTGCACCACTGGCACCGTTCACTTGTGAAGCATAGGCCGTACGGTCAAAACCAAAGGCAATAGCCTGACGGAAATCCTTGTTTAAGAGAGCCTTTTTAGTAGAAGTCTTTTGTTCGTCGCTGGTCTTAGAAGTATATTTATAAGACTGACGATCAATATTTGTACCAACTAGATAAGTCGTAGAGTCTTGTTGGGTATAGACAATATTGTCTTTCATATCTTTTTCAAGCTCTGCGAAACTTGCACTTGTTGGATAGAGACGAGCTGCTGTAAGGCTACCATCTTTAAAGTTTTCTGCAGGTTTGCTGGTATCTTGCCCATCCCAGAATGACAATTTGACCTTGTCAATATGCACATTGTCCTTATCCCAGTAATTAGGATTTTTCGCAAACTCTACAGATGATTTCGCTACTAGAGATTTCAAAACGAAAGGTCCATTGTAGAGAATACTGTTTGGATCTCCAGCCTTGGCAAAATCATCCCCTTTTGAGTTTAAAAACTCTTCATTGACTGGCGCAAGCACACCCATGGTTGTTTTAGAATTCCAAAAACTTTCAGGTTTGTTCAATGTGTATTGGACTGTTTGATCATCAAGAGCTTTAATCCCAACTTGAGAGAAATCTTTATTTTCCCCTTTAGCGTATGCATCCAAACCTTTGATTGAATCCTGTACCAAGTAAAGAGCTTCAGATTTCTTATCTGTCGCATATTTAAGTCCTGTCACAAAGTCCTGAGCCTTAACAGGAGCATACTCTTCTCCCTCAGACGTGTACCACTTGGCGTCTTTACGAATTTTATAGGTATAAGTCAAACCATCCTTAGAAACAGACCAGTCCTCTGCCATAGAGGGAATCAAATTCCCATAGCGGTCATTTTCAAGCAATCCATCAATCACATTACTAGTAATATTGGCAGTCGCTGCCTTACCAGTTGTCAAATAGTTGAGATTATCTGGTTCAGTCTCATAAGTAAAGGCAAAGGTCTGCTCACCTTTAGCACCTGACCCCCCTGAACAAGCAGCTAAAACACCCACTGCTAATAAAGTCACTCCCGCAAGAGCCAATACTTTTCTTGTTTTCATCGTATTCTCCTTTGTTTTTTTATTCATTATAGACTCTTTTTCAAGTCCTGTCAATAAAATTTTCTGAATTTTTGAAAATTATTTTTTAAACATTGCATCTGCAAAAATATGAGTAATATCAAAAAATCCCTCAACTACATTAGGTAGTCAAGGAATTATCAATCACATTTCTAAAAAGCAACTGGTAACAGTTCTAGGTGTTTAATCTAACTCATTTCTTACGCACTGCAAAGCTGCTCCAATTACTTGGTGCATATCGTAATAACGATAGTGTCCTAAACGACCACCAAAGATAACATTCCCTTGCTCATCAGCTAATTTTTTATATGATTTATACAAATGATTATTTCGATCATTATTTACTGGATAATAAGGCTCATCACCTTTTTCCCATGTTTTAGAATGTTCTTTAGTAATGATAGTCTTTGCTTGATTCCCAAACTCAAAATGTTTGTGTTCAATAATACGAGTATATGGAGTTTCTGCATCCGTATAGTTCACAACTGCATTTCCTTGGTAATTCTCCATATCCCAGGTCTCATTTTCAAAACGAAGACTACGGTACTCTAGTTCACCTAATTTATAATCAAAGAATTCATCAATCATACCAGTAAAGACAATCTTAGGGAAGTCCTTCATATATTGTTCTTTATTCGCAAAGAAATCAACATTTATTTCTACATCAATATTTTCATGATCCAACATTTTTTCAACTATTTGAGTGTAACCACCAATTGGAATCCCTTGATAGGTATCATTAAAATAGTTGTTATCGTAGGTCAGGCGTACTGGCAAACGGCGAATGATAAAGGCTGGCAGTTCTGTAGTTGACTTGCCCCACTGTTTCTCTGTATAATCTTTGATTAATTTTTCGTAGATGTCTGTACCCACAAGAGAGATAGCCTGTTCTTCCAAATTTTCAGGAGTTTTGCCATTTAAAACAGCACGTTGCTCATCAATCTTAGCCTGTGCTTCTGCTGGGGTTACAACTCCCCAAAGTTTATTGAAGGTATTCATATTGAAAGGAAGGTTATAAATCTCACCCTTATAATTAGCAACAGGGGAGTTTGTGTAACGGTTAAACTCTGCAAACTGATTTACATAGTCCCAAATTTCCTTATCAGAAGTATGGAAGATATGGGCACCATATTGATGAACTTGAATTCCTTCCTCTTCACGAGTATAGATATTACCCGCGATATGATTTCGTTTTTCAATGACTTTTACTTTTTTCCTTTTAAGGCTGCTTCATGGGCAAAGACTGCACCAAAAAGACCAGCACCAACAACAAGATAATCGTACATCTTAAGCTCCTTTATTTTTTAATAATTGTTGCTTTAACTCACTTAGATTTATTACTTTAAAACTCAAAATCATACTAGCATAAATTATTGCTCCTAGAACAGCGTATAGTCCCACATTAATCATCGGTGATATATTTAGGAATTGTTTTATAAATAGCAAAATACCATACATAACTCCAGATGAGATTATAATTTTTATTAGTGAACCTAGAATGGGCACCTCTCTCAAATAAGAACGAGTATAGAATAACTGTATCAACCATACTAGCACCTCTGTTAAGACAGATACAATTGCAGCACCTATATAGCCCAACTTTGGAAGCAAGAGAAGATTTAATCCCACACTAACAATGGCAGGAATTGTTGTTGACAGCATAAATTCTTTATTCTTATTATGTGGGATTAGCATTTGAAATCCCATAATATTGGTCCAACCAATAAAGAACATTCTAAAAATCATAATTGCAATCGCATAACGTGCGTCTTGGAAATCTTTCCCTAGGAAAAAGGTAACAAAATCATCATTTACAATTAGCATTCCTGCCATAATAGGGAAAATAATCAAATTATAAATCAGAAATGACATCTCATGCATTTTGTTGACTGCTTTATGATCTCCTGAAGATAAAAGATTTGAAACTCGGGGCAACATGACACTCCCTAATGAAGTTACCAATGTTAGTAGAATATTAATCAATTTTAATGCTTGATCATAGATCCCGACATCATTTGTAGATGACATCATTCCTAACATCGTACGGTCTAAAGTTGCATATAGTGAAATAGCAATCTGAGGGAGGAATAATAAAAGAATTGGCTTTAAATGATATTTAGTATAATCTATATCAAAATGTGGTTTTCCGATAAACTTTCGAGCAGGTAACCACATACTTAATTGTCCCAATAACTCAAATATCGTTAAGAGAAAGACATAAAGATAAAGATCTTTCGCTGATTTTATCAATAAAAATATTGAAATTACACCAACAAGCTTCACTAATATGTTTCTGACTGTAATCTTACGAAAATCTTCTAAGCCCTGAAAAAGCCAGGATATATCTAATCCTTTAGAAATCAAACTCATTCCTAATATATATGCAACAGGATTTCTCATTTCGTCAACCCCAAAACATAAGAAAGTGTATAAGATAATTGATAATAATGTTGCACCAAATTGAAGAGTATATATCCCCCAGAAATTCTTTGGAATATTTTTTCTATTTCTCGAAATTTCCTTAGTTCCATAGCTGGCAAGCCCCAAAGTAGCTAACAAAATAAAATAGGTAACAATAGAATTAAAGTAGCCATATGTTCCTAAATCAGTTGCAGAAAATACCCGTGTCACATACGGAGTCGTAATAATCGGAAGTATAATTACTAACAATTGATAGGAAAGGTTGTAGGCATAATTTTTTAATACTTTCACTATTCCTCATCTCCATTATATCTATATTTTACATAATTAAAACAACTTTTTAATGCTAGCTAATTAACTAGCCAAGTATATTTCTTAAAACATTTTTTAAATATTACTGTTACTATTAAAGATACAAATAACGTAATGAAGAATCGTAGTACAACCATAAAAATTATTCCAAAAGGTGAAAACATAAACTGAGAATTCAATGAATAACTTATATATAATATTAAATAATTTAATGGATCCGAAAAAATATATATACCTAATCCATTCATTAAAATCAGCTTAAAAAAGTAACTACTACCACTGCGCTCTTTCCGAGAAATCAGGTATGAAATACTATATGTTAATAAAGAACCTAAAATAGCTAATAACTCAACTAATATTTTACTAACTAGTGTGTAAGTATATTTAAGATTAAAATTCAACAAAGTAATCAAAACAAATACTATAGACAATATCAAAACATAATTTCTTTTTTTACTTATAAATTGATTGTATTTTTCTCTCTTTGATTCAAATACAAATCCCATACTAAAATAAAATAGAAATTGTAACGGGGCTTTAAATAAAAGTGGATCAACTTTATAACTTAAAATATGTAATACATAAAAAACAATAATTGTAGCAAATTTTATTTCTCTTTTTAAGGTAAAAAATGAAATAATAAAAATAATAAATAAAGTAAATAAATACCATAAATGATTATTCCCAATTAAAAACAATTGTCCCAATACTGCTCTAGAAAAAGTTGTATACTCAAAATAATTAGAGAAATATTTTATTGGAAAAACATATAATAAAGTAAAAATAACAAATGGAATAACCAATCGCTTAATCTTCTGTTTTAGAATTAACATAAAATTAATCCATTTATCTCGTTTAACCTGCAGGTAATAGAAAGCTCCAGATAAAGCCATAAACATTGGCATATGAAAATAATATAGAATTTCTCTCACTTTATCAAAAGTTTTATACAAAACTAATGACATATTTTGTTCTAAATATTGTTGATAATCAATCCCTCCATATTTAGTTGAAATTATATAATATGTACTATGGCTTACAAGTACCATTAAGATTGCTACTACTTTTAAAATATCGTATTCCTTTTTCATGTACTCTCTCTATTCAAAATTAAAGCGTAAAATATTCCTATAAAAAGAATAAATAATGGTGTATCTATAAAAATTGCAGTAAATAATAAAATTATAAATAAGAGAGCAAACATTTTTGTACCTATAGCCCCCCCCTTCTTAATTAGTACACTAATTACCGGATATAAATAGAATATCCCTAGTATTACTCCACCCTGAGCTAAAATAACAAATAGACTATTGCTATATCCTAAGTTCGTACGAATAAGAGTATTCATATTTGATTCAATTGCTTTCAACCCTAACGTCAATCCTGAACCAAAAAAGAAATTAGCTCTCCAGGCTAAAAATCCAGCTATATAATCATCAAACCTAATACTAGCTGAAATTGAGTCAGATTTTTCTTCCCAAACCTGTAAAAAAGCATATATAACTATTGGAATTGCAATCAAGCTCACATGTTTAAATAAGGATTTTTTCAGCATTAGAACTCTATAAATTAATAATAATCCTATTACAAATATCCCTGTTGTAGAAACTGTTGTCAAAAGAGTCAGAGTTAATAAAGATAATCGTTTAATACTATTTTCTAAAAATAATTCCTGAATTATAAGTGCTGAACTTAACATTAAACTCCACATTGGAGCCTCCGCAAACATACCACTATTTCTAATAAGAGTAGTTCCAAAAAAATGAATTCCTTGAGTTTCAAAATATAGATTAAAATAACTTGGTGTTGGAAGTCCACCGTTCCAATTATTTATGACGACATTTGTTGGATGAACAACCTTTAAAATACTTCCAAAAGTCCAAAATATTAAAGAAACTATAGCAAAAATCAAAATAATTTTCACAAAGGTATCTAAAAAATCAAATAATTGGCCATTAAAATTCTTAAACATTAACAAGATAAGCATAAGAGGTGCTATCACAAAATAAAACAATATTTCATTTATTGATAAAGAATTAAATGTTATGAAAATGTTAGTAATACATACAACTAAATAAATTAGTACTATCGTTAAGATTATTTTAAAGTAATTATAATTTATTTTGCTTGATATTAGTTCTAAAACTGTTGCTATTATAACTACTAATGCTAATATTGGAATTAACTTATTTGAATCACCTGTGTTTACATATATAGAATTTGTCGTTATAACAATTAATAACGACATTAATACGTCTTGGATACTTTTCAGATTAATTTTCAATTTTATATCCCCTTATTCCGAACAATATTTTTAAATTTAAAATATAAACTTGGAAACAATAAGAATAAGCTATATTTCAATTTTAATTTTGAAGAAGCTTTAGAATCAAAGATTATACTCCAGTAAAATGAACGTACTTTTTTAACAATATTTTTTAAAGCTTTTTTGTCCGTAGAAGCTGCGGCTTCAGATATATGAAAAGAACCTTGAACAATTTTAAAATTTAACGCCTTTTCTACACTATTACCATCATAAAATTGTTTTATTTGGATTCTATTATTCTCGCCTGCATCAAAAAAATCAAATCGCTTTTCGGTAAATTGAGATTGTACGATACTTCCAGGACGACGATAGTAATGATAAGTAACAACAGGTGAAATAACTATTTGTTCAGCTAATCTTAAATGTTCAGCTACAACAAAAAAATCTTCATAAATTTTTCCTACAGGAAATGGTCTCATTGCTAAAATTTGTTTTTTATAAAGTTTTGCACATGCAGATACCGTTGCAACTTTATCTTCCAACATTAATTCTAGTGCTTCTTCTTTCGTAACTCTTTTACTAGATTCTAAATTAAATTGTTCCTTGCTAAATTTTTCATATTCATTTGTCGTTTGAACTTTTGTTGAAATCAAATCAGCTTGATATTTCTCTTGAATAAGAGTCAATAATTCAAATGTAAAAGGCTCTATATAATCATCCGGATCCAAAAAGAATATCCACTCATTAGTTGCTTTTAACACTCCATAATTACGTGCATCTGATAAGCCACCATTCTCTTTATGAAATACCCTAATCCAATCATATTCTTGAGCATATTTATCACATAATTTTCCTGAATTATCAGTAGAGCCATCATTGATTAATAAAACCTCAAAATTTTTATGAGTTTGATTTACTAAACTGTCTATAGCATAATGAAGGTAATCCTCAACATTATATACAGGAATAACTACACTAATATTCATCCATCTCGCTCCATTCTTTTTGTTGCTTATTGATTAACGGTTTTAAGATGAGATTAAATATATTTTTAAATCGAGAATTTATATAAATTAGTGAGACCGTTTTTTTCGAATGATCATATTTCCATCTATAATGGCACTTATGAGCGTAACTAAATAATCGGCTCGCTTCCTCGATATTTTTATTCATTATAAACAACTGACATTGCTTGTTGATTAAGTATGTCAATACGTCTCTGACTACTGGTTCTATGTTCTTATCAAATCGAATTACTTCATAATAATCGAGAATTTTTTTGGTTACTCTATTGTGATGATCTGCTTTTTGTTTCATCACATTTAAATTCATACTCTGATCTTTTCTACCTAAGAAATACTGGTAAATATTCAAATCAAGATAAACATAACTTTTTACATATTGCAAAGGTAACAAAGTATATTCCATATCTACATAAAAGGTTTTTTCACTTATATTAATTCTAGATTCATTCAATACAGATGTTTTGTAAGTCAAAGCATGCATGGGAATTCGTTTGAAAGGTATTCCATCATATATTTTATTACAGTCTAATATATCAGAAAAGCCAATCTCTATTTCAGTCTGATTATAGGTATGTTGTTCAGTATAATTTGTAATAATCATATCGACATCTATACCTTTGAGTTCTTCTAATAATTTTTCAAAACTTGGTACATCAATCCAATCATCCCCATCAATAACTTTAAAAAATTTTCCTTTAGATTCTTTTATACCAACATTAATCGTTGACCCATGTCCACCATTCTCTTTATTAACAACTCTAATATTTAGACAACTATTAATAATTAATTCTTCTACAACATGAAGTGAGTTATCCGTACTGCCGTCATTAACAACAATCACTTCAAAATCCGCATAATATTTTTTATCTACTTGTTTAAATGATTCTATGCACTTAGTAATATATTGTTCAATATTATACATTGGTACTATGATTGTTACTAATTTATCGTACATTTCATTCTCCTGTCATCTTTTCAATCAAGTCAATCCATTGTTTAGTAATTTTCTTTTTATTGAATTTATCAGTATCTAACATCGCATTTTTCGAAAAGCCTAATCTCAATTCATTATTTTCAATTAATTCTATTATTTTTTGACTCATTTGATTTATATCAAAATTCTCAATTAGATAACCATTTTCTCCATCCAATACGATTTCAGCTGGTCCAGTAGGACAATTAAAACTGACAATAGGTAGTCCATATTGTTTTGCTTCTAAAAGAACTAAGGGAAGTCCTTCATAACGGGAAGTCATTACATAGATAGCATGGTATGGATAAATATTATCTGTACCTTTCACATTCCCCTTAAAATGAACTCTTGACAAAACGCCACCTTTATCCAATTCCGTTATCAAATCTTGTTTAATTTGATCATTGCCTGAGCCGTATATATCCCACTGCCAATCAGGATATCTTGATAAAACGTTTATAGCTACTTTAGATAGATAATCATATCCTTTTTGGCTATCAAACCTACCTACAGTAATTAGTTTTTTAGAATCAAAATCTGATTCTTTTTTGATTTCAATAGGATTTATCCAGTTATAGATAAAGTCTATATTGTGCGAGCTCAAATTATATTTTCTAATATAATGTTCCCTATCATTAGAGGTCAGTGTTATTATTTTATCTGCAAATTTCGCAGCAATATATCTCTGAATCTTTTTTACAGTTGTGTCTATATCTACTATAGAATTAGTATGATCACAAGATATAAATTTAGTACTTAAACCAATAGTACTTGTTATACCCACAATATTCATACTCACACCTATTCCGAATAATACCTCAATACTGTTTTCTTTAATATATGTTCTTAGTAACTTTACAGCTTTAAGAAAGTTCTTACTCATTGATATTTTTTTCGGAGATAGATTCTTATAACAAACTGTATTGCTTAGTGGAAAAAATATTTCTTCAGTACTTATAACTGAAATTAAATGTACTTCGTACACTTCTGACAATTCATTAGCAAGATCTGTAGCTACTTTTAACCCTCCATCTGTGCCATTTATACTCCACTTAACTAAAGCTATTTTCTTCATTTATTTTGTTAACTCCTCAAAGTGGGGAATCCTATCTTCCACAGGTGGCAACTGCATATAATTGCCATAAATGTTTTTTAAATAACTATCATAATTTACTGGACAATTAATATATGTATCTTCAAAAGGTAATAAGATTCCATCTCCAAAAAAATCTTGTTCTACAATTTCTTTGTCTCGATAACGACCTAAAATATTACCTACATATCTTGAACTATCATAATCATAAGATTTTATTAATTTCTTAAGTTTTTCATTCATTATTGAAGTTGAGATAACTTTATTAAATTTCAACAACTTAGCAATTTTGACTAGTAAATTTTCTAAAGTTCCTCTATTTTTATCAACCAATTGATCTATGACTGAGAACTTATAAAGCATCCTATAAAAGAGAATTTTTTTTTCAAAATAATATTTTTTTAGGCTGTTTACTGGCATCCCATCTAACGGAAATATATCCAAACACACCTCATATTTTTCTCCTAAAATTAAAATACCAGATTTTAATTTATATTGAAAAACACCTAAATTCACTTCCGAACTTTCTAAAATATATTTTTTATTATATTTTTCAAAATCTATTCCATTTATAAACTTTTCAAAGTCCTTTCTTGGTAAACCTAAATCCATATCATCATCCCAAGGAATGAACCCTTTGTGTCTTACAGCTCCTAACAGACTACCTCCCAGAGCAAAATATTTAATATTATTTTTAGAACATATTTTTATAAACTCTTTTAATAATTTCAATTCTTCTTCTTGAATTTTCAATAAAATTCTTTCTTTTTTTGTCATTACTACTATCCACCTTATTTCAAAATTCTATACAATTTAGGTCTAAATTTTGATTGAATAATTCCTAATAAAAAAACTGAATATTTTTTGGGTAATTTTTGAATCACTTTTAGTAAAATAGATTCTTTAACATTTTTATAACTACCTTCATAATATTTTTTAAATTGATCTATGTGTGCAACATTACTACCTTCTTGCCAAGGTCTTTTTGATAAAAAACTTGTTGTGAAATGTCGCAAGACTATATGTTCTCTGGCATTTTTGATTTCCTCTTCTGAATAATAATTAATTGGTTTTTTAAAAACTATCATTTCTTCATAAGTCAAATCTTCAAATATAGTCATATAATTATATTCTGGAGGAAGTACCCCAAATGAGTTATATAAAACTGCATTTAAAACACCTAAATCACCTTGTAATATAGTCCCATTAAACTTTTGAATTACTTTCAAAAATCTTTCTTCGACCTTATTATTTCTCCATAACTCTAAATTAATAAGCATAACTCCAGCATTAAACATTGGTTTATCAATTGGTATACCCAACACCTGCTTATATTCTTTATTAAAAGTATCATTTACTCCATAGAGAATTTTATCTTTAAAATCAATATCAAAAATACTTTTTAAAGAATCCATTACAATAATATCACTATCAAGGTAGAGAACTTTACTAATCGAAGAAGGAAGAACACTCCCAATAAACAATCTGCTAAATGAACTAATTGAACCCCTATCTAAATGTAATTTAAATGGAATCTCAATGTTCTCTATCCAATTTATTTCTCTCTGAGCAAATTGTTTTGATAATCTATTTATCTTTTCTTTATTTCTATCTGAAACTTTATCAGCAATGATCCATAGATTTAAATCTAAATCTGAATTAGTAGTATAAAGTGACTTGATAGAAGCACTCAATACATCTACAAAATTATTATCTGTGGCATAAACTATATTCATAAAATCCCTACTTTTAAATTTTCCCATTTCACTTATAAAAAAGATTGAGTGAGATATATTCGAGACTTTTACCTCTACAAATATCCTACACAATCTAAACTATTTAGCTCCATGTCTATTAAATACAACTTTTATTGTCTTCAATAAAATTTCAATATCTTTCCATATTGTCCAGCTATCTAAATAAGTAATGTCTAATTTTACCACGTCATCAAAGTTTTTAATATTACTTCTACCACTAATCTGCCAAAGTCCTGTAATTCCAGGTTTAAAACTTAGCCGACGTTTTTGTTCAGGTGTATACTTCATATACTCATCCAAGGTTGGTGGTCTAGTACCAACTAAACTCATATCACCCTTTAGAACATTCCAAAATTGTGGCAATTCATCTAGACTCGTTTTTCTAATAAAGTGTCCAATCTTTGTCACGCGTGGATCGTTTTCAATCTTAAACATTCCACCTTGCATCTGATTCTGACTCATCAAATCTTTTTTAATTTCCTCAGCATCCACTCTCATAGAACGGAATTTGTAGAATTTAAATATACGTCCATTCCTACCAACTCTATCCTGAGCAAAAATAGCAGGACCTCCGTCTCTTTTTATCAGAGGAACAAGAAAAATAGACGCTATACCACAAATTACTAGACCAAACAAGGAACCGATGATATCCATCATTCGTTTTAAAGCAATATCACTCGAACGATAAAAGGTTGTCGAAAAATTAACAACACTAGAATTTCCAAAGCGTTGAATCGCTTTTTCGCTATTGGTCACAAAATCTAAAGCTGCTATATTGACAGCTACTGATATGCCCATCGTTTCAAATTGAGAAACACAGTCTGCAATTAAAAAGCTTCCGCTTGGAAGATTTATCACCACTTGATCTACGACTGATCTCGTAGCATATGTTACCAGATTATCCAGCTTAACTATTTCTACATCATAAAACTGAAATTGCTCATCATCTACAATACAAATAGCCGAAACATAACCGTAATCATAGGTAGATAACTGCTTTAAAACTCGATCAACTCGTGCTCGTGTGGTTACAAGCAAGATTTGCTGAGTATATTTTTTCTTGTGAGATAAGAACTTCCAAGCCTTACGAATGAAGAGATTAAGCACTAGGATGAGAAGTGTATTTACCCCTACAATCCACAATAAATTGTAGATGCCTAAATAAGGTAAGTCCGGCGCTAACAATGGAAAAACAACAACAGCTAATAAAAGATAGACCAATTCGTACTTTATAGTCTGTATCAGTTCCTGTGCTAAACCCCGATATTTGAAATTCTTACTATAGTCACTGGCATAGTAAGAAATAACATGAACAACCATTAAGAATGTTAGAGGTCCATGAATATCCAATACAATAGATAACACATAAATTGGAAACAGTTGTATTATGAGAATCTCTAATTTTCGAATATTTGATACTTCTCTCAAAACTACCTCCTAGATAACTCTATCTACTTCTTTTTCCCATAATTTCCATAGGAACCATAGGCTCCATAACCACCATAAGCTCCGTATTTTTCAACTTCGGTGTTAAATTTATTTAGAACCAGACCTAAAAATGGAGTTCCGGTTTGTTCTAACTGTTCCTTGGCCTTTAAGACATCACGGCGTTTTGTCTCTCCAGCGGCTGTCACCAAGATAGAAGCATCACATTTTTGTGTAATGATAGCAGCGTCAATAACCATCCCAATTGGTGCAGTATCCACAATGACATAGTCAAAATACTTACGCAAGGTATCAATCATAGTATGGAAATTTTCACTCTGCAAGAGAGCTGTTGGGTTAGGTGATACTGGACCTGCCTGAATAACAAATAAATTTTCAACATTTGTATCACAAAGTCCATGTGAAAGATCTGTGGTTCCTGCTAAAAAGTCAGTCAATCCAGTAATTTTTTCTCTTGACTTGAAGACACCAGACATAACTGAATTACGGATATCCGCATCTACTAGTAATGTTTTATAGCCTGCACGCGCGAAAGCCCAGGCGATATTAGTTGAAGTTGTAGATTTCCCTTCACCAGGTTTGACAGATGAAATAGCAAGAACTTTCAAATTATCACCACTCAATTGAATATTGGTACGCAAAGCATTATAGTGTTCTTCAGCTTTTTTCGCAAAATCTAAACGCTTTTTTGAGATTTCTAATGTTGGCATGTTTTCTCCCTTACTTTAACTTATCCAAATCTGGAACAATTCCTAAAAGTGCAACCTGCATGACTTCTTCGACATCTTCTGGTCGTTTGACACGATCATCCAATAGTTCAAGCAATAAGATCGAAACAACCATCACCACTCCACCTGCTAAGAAAGCAATCGCGGTATTACGACGAATATTAGGTGATGAAGGAGTTAGAGCTGGTCTCGCTTCCTCTAGTGTTGTCACATCAGACACACGAGTTACAGAAATAATTTTTTCCGCAGCCACTTCACGAAGAGCATTGGCGATACGGCTTGCTTCTTCAGGTTGGGCATCTTTTACAGCAATTGACACGATACGAGTATCAACAGGTACTGTGACCTGGATTTTCTTACTTAATCCCTTAACTGTTTTCTCTAGTTTAAGATTTGAAATCACCTTCTCCAGTACATCTTGCGAAAGGATAATTTCCTTATAGTCTTTTACCAAGTAGGTGCCCGCCTGCAAATCCTGGTTCGTCAAGCCTGCTTTATCAGATTGATTTCGATTGACCACATAAATACGTGTCGTGCTAGAATACTCTGGCGTCAGTACAAAACTACTTACGCCGAAAGCTAGAACAGCTGCCACTATCGCAGTCAAGATGATAGCGATTTTCTTTTTCCAAAGGATTTTAAATAATTGGACAATGTCAATTGCGATTTCTTTATTTTCTTTCATGTCAACTCCTAAATAATTTGATCAGCTAAGATGAAGCGAGAATTTTCAATAAATAATTCTTTCGCCTTACTTTCACCATATTGTTTTGAGACGATCTCATATGCTTCTTTCATGTAAGGTGGTCTTTGGTCTAGATTGTGCATATCACTAGCAACAAAATGTACCAAATCACGCTCTAAGAAATAGCGAGCTCGTTTCTTCATGAATTTGTATTTATCTCCAAATAGCTTTGGTTTTAAGATACTTGAACTGTTGATTTGAGTGTAGCAGCCCATATCAATCAACTCTTTTACCCTTTTTTCATTATTTTCTAACTCATGGTAGCGTTCGATGTGAGCAACTACAGGGGTTATACCAAGCATGAGAACATTGCTCAAAGCAGTATGGATCTCCCTGTAAGGGGTAGCCATACTAAACTCAATAAGGGCATATCGTGTTCCATTGAGACTTGGAATCACCTGCTTCTCTAACTTTTCAAGCACATCATGGGTATAATAAATTTCTGCTCCATAGAGGATCGTCAAGTCTGGAGCTACTTCCTTGGCTAGCTCCTTCACTTCTTGGAAATTTGTTGCTATTGTTTCCTCAGGAGTTTCAAACATTCCTTTACGTCTATGCGATGTCGATACAATAGTCCGTACACCTTGTCTATAGGCTTCTGTCAAAAGCGCCTTACTTTCTTGCTTAGTTTTCGGACCATCATCCACACCAAATACGATATGCGAATGAATATCAATCATTTTGTCTTATTTTCCTTCCATCACATCATTGATTGCTGCCTTGACTGACTCTAAACTGCTATCACTTATTTCCATCATGTAGAGGTTGCTCTCAGGCATAGCATAGGATGGTAAATCCATCCGCCCTGTTCCTTTAAGATCTTGTGAATTGATCTTATACGTTCCACCACTCTCAAGTTGGGCATTGATCAAGTTCATCATGGTTTCAAGTGGCATATTGGTTTGAATCGAATCTTGCAACCCTTTTATAATACCATCATAATTTTTCAAAGCTTCTGTCGAGGTTAGCTTTTGGATAATAGCGACGATTACCTTTTGCTGGTTACGGCCACGATCTCGGTCACCATCAGCCAAGGAATATCTTTCCCGAACAAAAGCAAGAGCTTCTTGTGAATCTAAATGAACATTGCCTATTGAATAATGTTTCTTATTGGCAAGTGCTGTAAAATCTTGGTCATTATAGACATCAACACCACCAAGAAGGTCAATCAACTTCAAGAAAGAAGTGAAATTCAAACGAGCATAATAGTTCAAGTCGATACCATAGAGATTTTCCAGTGTGTGAATTGAAGCATCTACTCCATAAATCCCCGCATGGGTCAACTTATCTTTTTGATTATTCCCTCCGTCTGCAATTGAAACATAAGAATCACGAGGTGTTGTTGTCAAGAGAATCTTTTTCGTTTCACGATTCACTGTCATAATGATATTGACATCCGAACGAGAAACTGAACTGATAGGACCGTAGGTGTCGATTCCACTGATATAAACGTTGAAACTGTCGCCTTTGACATCCTTTGGAGTTTCGACCTTCTTAGTCAATTCTTTGGTATAGATTTTCTTAATCTTTGAAGCATAGTCTGGATATTCTGATTCGATAATATTTTCAAAGACACTGTTCAGGAGGATTGCCTTTGTATCTCCAGCTAACAAGCTCTTATAAGCCGCAAGATAAGAACTGCTTTCTTCGACTGTCAATTCCTTGTTTTGACTACCCTTCAGATCATTCAGCAACTGTTGGATATTATCCTTATCTGTTCCAGTAGGTCCCATTACACTTGTTACCTGACTGATATTATCAATTGGACTATCTGCTAACACCGCAATACTCATCGAATAATTTGAGTAGTTCGATGTTGCATTCAAGCGACTAGTAAAGCCAATGAACTGACTTACAGCAAAGAGAGAAGTTCCATTAATTAACACACCAAGTAGTAATAAAATCAGCGTTAGATTTTGAACTTTCTTGGACCGAATCAAAAAGAAGCACAAGATGGCTAAGGCTACAATTAAGACAGCAACCACTATATTGAGATATCGGAAGGCTAGCATATTGTACTTGAAAATCAAAAACAATAAAAAGACTGCTAGTAATGCATAGATAGCTAGCAACCCCCAACTAATCACTATTTTTGTTTTACCCTGACGAGCTCGTTTCGAAGATCTACTCACGATATACCTCTATTATCAATTTTTATTTCATTTTATTATATCATAAAAAAATACACTTGTGGGCTAAATCCGCTTAGGTAAGGCGTTTTCATCTTCTTTCCGAAACATTCTTTTTGATTTGCAAACAATTACATCAATACATTTACTATATAAACATCAAAACAAGGTCCCTTACGGAACCTCGCTCATCTTTATTTAACATGATTTTCTGCTTCTTTTTGAGCTTTTTCGATTGCTTTTTTGCTTTCTTGCTCCCATTTGGCCTTGGCTTCTTCATACTGTTTGATTGTCACAGTATCTTTTTGCAGTTTCATGTACTTGTAGTTATTGCCGTCACCCTTGATGCCGACCAGTGAATACCCTCTTGTAAATGGCGTTACTTTGGTTACAGATGCAGTACCACCACTTGACATGGCTGACATAATCAGAGAATTGTCAATCATCCAAGCCTGTGCTTCAGCATATTTTTCATAGCGTTTGGCTACATCTTTATTTTCACTATCTGCATCTTTGAGCATCTTGGTGTAGGTATCAAGCCCCAGGCTAGCAATCTTAGCTTTATCTTCTCGAGCATCTAGACCAAAGATCTTGAGGTAGAATCCATCCTCTGCATTGAAAGGATTGAGATAAGTTGATGGATCTTGGTAGTCACCTACCCAACCATCAAAGTTCAAATCGTAGTCTCGATCAGCTGCTGTTGGCGCTAAGAAGGCTACGTTATTGTACTCATCTGTAGAGAGTTGCTGAACGTCAATAACAAGATTATCAGCACCTAAAACAGACTCAAGAGTCTGTTTTACAGAATTCATACCAGTCACAGCATTTTTACTTGTCTGATCAACAGCTACATCCAAGTGAATTGGGAAGGTCACACCTTGACTTGCCAAGTCTTTTTTGGCTTCCGCAAATTTTGCTTGGGCTTTTTCTTTGTTGAAATAGGCATCCTGAGCATCTGCCAAGTTAATATCTGACCATTCTGTGCCATAGTTGACCAATTTAGAAGCAACTACTTCTCCAAAAGTCTTGTCTCCAACTTGGACAAATGTAGGAGGCACTAGGGTGTTACGAAGGGTCTTGCTAGCTGCTTCTTCCCCATTTGACTGAGCAGAATAGGCTGTGCGGTCCAAGGCAAAGTTCACCGCTTGGCGGAAGTTTTTGTTCAAGACAGCTGTCTCAGTTGACTTCTTCTGCTCATCTGTCGTTTTAGCAGTGTGATTGTAGGCCTTACGATTGACGTTGAAATTAAAATACCAAGAAGTCTTGTCCTGCAAGCTATAGACGATATTATCCTTATATTTCTCCTTGGTCTTAGCAAAGTTAGAACTATTTGGATAAACCCCAGCGATTGAATAGGCTCCACTTTCAAAGTTACGGATAGTCAATTCTTGGTCTGAGCCGTCAAAGTAAGCCAATTTTACGTGTTCAATCGATACTTTGTCATGATCATAGTAATGCGGATTCTTCACATACTCAATAGATGATTTTGATGTGAAATCTTTTAACAAATAAGGTCCGCTGTAGAGAATGCTATCTGGAGATAAGGTACCAAAATCTTTGCCTTTTGAATTTAGAAACTCTTCGTTGACTGGGAAAAGAATACTGTTGGTTGTTTTTGAGTTCCAGTACGGTTCTGGGCGTGCCAAAGTATACTCAACAGTCTGGTCGTCAATGGCTTTCACTCCAACCTTAGAAAAGTCAGAATCCGCTCCTGTAATATAATCATTCAAGCCCTTGATCGAGTTTTGAATCAAGTCAATGGCCTGGGATTTATTATCCACTGCGTACTTGATACCTGTCACAAAATCTTGTGCCTTGACTGGAGCGTACTCTTCACCGTCCGCCGTGAACCATTTGGCATCTTTTCTCAGTTTATAGGTATAAGTCAGACCGTCGCTTGAAACAGACCAGTCTTCTGCCAAAGATGGAACTAGATTTCCATGATTGTCATTTTCAAGCAAACCATCAACTAGGTTGGTAATGATGGCTGTATTATCAGCGTAGTAGTCTAATAAATAGTTAAATGTAGTTGGATTTCCACTAAAGGTTGATGAGTAAGTTTTTGTATCTGAACCAGATTGTCCGCAAGCAGCTAAAAGCAAAGCAGCCGCAAAAGTCAGGCCTGCACTAAGGACACGCTTTTTTGTAGTCATCTTCTTTCTCCTTTATGTTAGTTTTTATAACATATGTTTATTTTACCAAAATAGTGGAAATTTGTAAAGTTAATTGAATTTTAAGAATGAAAGTTTATAAATTTTAGCCATAAAAAAACAAAAGATTTATGCCTTTCATACAGTTCTCCCTTGTTTTTATACGATTTCGATTTTAGATTTTTCTGCAAAAAATATTTATAGTATTTCCACACAGAAAGCATCCCATGGAGCCAAGATTTGTTTTTCAAAAACTTCTTGAGCCGCGGTGTTTTCAATCAGGACAGATTTGACGCTTCCTTCTACGGTCAAGTCTTGTTCTTCATTGGACAAGTTAGCTACGACTAGGAATCGACGGTCACCATCTTTACGGATATAAGCAAAGACCTTGTCAGCTGTTTCCCATAGTTCAAAGTCAGCTCGAATCAGCCAGCTGTTCTCCTTACGGATTTGAACCAGTTTCTGATAGGTATAGAAAATAGAATCTGGATTTCCTAGCGCTTCTTGAACGTTGATTGCTTGATAGTTTGGATTCACTGCCAACCAAGGTTGACCTGTTGAGAAACCAGCGTTTTTGCTCTCGTCCCATTGCATAGGGGTACGGGCATTGTCACGTCCAATGACACAGATACTGTCCATGATTTCTTCCATCGGAACACCTTTTTCAAGAGCCTCACGCGCATAGTTGAGGGATTCAATATCTTCTACTTGATCCAACGTTTCAAAGGGATAGTTGGTCATCCCAATCTCCTCACCTTGGTAGATATAAGATGTTCCTCTCATAAGATGAAGTAAGATTGCAAAGGCTTTGGCAGATTTTTCGCGGTATTCTTGGTCATTTCCCCAGATTGAGACGATACGAGGAAGGTCATGATTATTCCAGAAGAGCGAATTCCAGCCATCTTCAACTCCTAACTCTGTCTGCCATTTGTTGAAAATCTCTTTTAACTTAGCAATATTCAGCTCTTTTTGATAGTGCCATTTAGGCTGACCTTCCTGATACTGAAGACAGATATGCTCAAACTGGAAGACCATAGACAACTCTTGCCCCTTTGGATCCGAGTAGAGCTTGGCAATCTCTGGCGTTGCTCCCCATGTCTCTCCCACTGTCAAAAGATTCTTATCTCCAAAGGTCGCCTGATTCATTTCCTTGAGATAGGGATGGAGCATAGGACCATTATTGACTACCTTCTCGTCAGGAATTTTCCCAATCATGTCAATGACATCCATACGGAAACCGCCAATGCCTTTATCAATCCAAAAGTTCATCATCTCATAAATTTTCTGGCGAAGTTTTTCATTTTCCCAGTTAAGATCAGGCTGTTTCTTGCTGAAAAAGTGGAGATAGTACTGACCTGACTTTTCATCGTATTCCCAAGCAGACCCACTAAAGATAGAATCTAGATCGTTGGGTTCGTCCCGCCAGATATAGTAGTCTCGCTCAGGGCTATCAGGATTTTCACAGGCCTCGATAAACCAAGCATGCTCATCTGAGGTATGATTGACCACCAAGTCCATGATGATACGAATATCACGTTTCTTAGCTTCCGCGATCAGTTGGTCCATATCCTCCATAGTCCCAAAAATAGCCGCAATCGCTTGATAATCAGCAATATCATAGCCATTATCATCCATAGGACTATCATAAACAGGAGAAAGCCAAATCGCTGTAATTCCTAACTTAGCTAGATAGTCCAACTTACTGGTAATTCCTGGCAAATCACCAATCCCATCTCCATTACTATCCATAAAGCTCTTAGGGTAAATTTGATAGACTACGGCATTGTGCCACCATTTTTCTTGCATTTTCTTACCTCATTATTTTCATAATCTACAGTCTATGATAGCGCTTTTTAAAACCTTGTACAAGCGTTTGCCTAATCTTTTTGATTCCTTTTTTAACTCCATAGTTTCCTAACTGCCAATTTTTTATTATAATAGAGGTCAGAGGTAAAAAAATGAAAAAACAAGCTTTTAGTTCTGAACAATATTTGAATCTACAACGCAACCACATTTTGGAGCGTATTAACCAATTTGACGGCAAGCTCTACTTGGAGTTTGGTGGCAAAATGTTAGAAGATTTCCACGCTGCTCGTGTTCTTCCTGGTTATGAGCCTGACAACAAAATCAAGCTCTTACAAGAGTTGAAAGAGCAGGTTGAGGTCGTGATTGCTATTAATGCAAGTAATATCGAGCACTCCAAAGCACGTGGTGACTTGGGCATTTCTTATGACCAAGAAGTTCTTCGCTTGATTGACAAATTCAATGAACTGGGAATTTTTGTTGGCTCCGTTGTCATCACACAGTACGCTGGTCAACCAGCTGCAGATGCCTTCCGCAACCAACTAGAGAAAAACGGAATTGATTCTTATCTTCACTATCCAATCAAAGGATATCCGACGGATATGGATCACATCATTTCTCCAGAAGGCATGGGAAAAAATGACTACATCAAAACCAATCGTAACTTGATCGTCGTAACCGCTCCTGGACCTGGTTCTGGAAAATTGGCAACCTGTATGTCCAATATGTACCACGACCAAATCAATGGTATCAAGTCTGGCTACGCTAAATTTGAAACCTTCCCAGTTTGGAATCTTCCCCTTCATCACCCAGTCAATTTGGCCTACGAGGCTGCCACAGCTGACCTTGATGATGTCAACATGATTGACCCCTTCCATCTCCAAACCTACGGAGAAACCACTGTCAACTATAACCGTGATATCGAAATTTTCCCAGTGCTCAAGCGCATGTTGGAACGTATCCTAAGAGAGTCTCCATACGCTTCACCGACAGATATGGGGGTCAACATGGTTGGTTTCGCTATTACAGATGATGAAGCTGCTGTCGAAGCTTCTAAACAAGAAATCATCCGCCGTTACTATCAAACTGTTCTTGATTTTAAAGCCGAAAAAGTTGGCGAAGCTGCTGTCAAGAAAATTGAGTTGCTCATGAACGACCTCGGCATCACACCTGCAGACCGTAAGGTTGCTGTTGTTGCCCGTCAAAAAGCAGAAGAAACTGGCGGACCAGCCCTAGCCCTTGAATTGCCAAGTGGGGAAATTGTCACTGGTAAGAACTCAGAACTCTTTGGTCCTACAGCCGCTGCCTTGATCAACGCCATCAAGAAATCAGCTAACATTGCGAAAGAAGTAAAACTAATCGAGCCTGAAGTTGTTAAGCCAATCCAAGGTCTTAAAATCGATCATCTCGGCAGCCGCAATCCACGCCTTCATTCAAATGAAATCCTGATTGCACTTGCTATCACAGCTACAGAAAATCCTGATGCTGCTCGTGCTATGGAAGAACTTGGCAATCTCAAAGGAAGCGAAGCCCACTCAACCATCATCTTAACCGATGAAGACAAGAATGTCCTTCGCAAACTGGGTATCAACGTAACCTTTGACCCCTACTACCAATACGACCGCTTGTATCGTAAATAAAGATTTGAACCTCTCCACTCTCGGAGAGGTTTTCTCTCTGCCTCAGGAGCCAGCTTTATGTTATAATGAAAGGAGAAAACTGAAAGGATTTACCATGTCAAAAGAAGTTATTGTCGAAAGTTTTGAACTTGACCACACCATTGTTAAAGCACCCTATGTTCGCTTAATCGGGGAAGAAACAGGGCCAAAGGGAGATGTCATCTCCAATTATGATATTCGTTTAGTGCAACCCAATGAAGACTCTATCCCTACTGCTGGCCTTCACACTATCGAGCACCTCTTAGCCAAACTCATCCGTACCCGCATCGACGGCATGATTGACTGTTCACCATTTGGTTGCCGCACAGGCTTCCACATGATTATGTGGGGGCGCCACACCAGCGCTGAAATCGCGACTGTTATCAAGGATTCGCTCAAAGAAATCGCTGAGACTACTACTTGGGAAGATGTCCCTGGAACAACCATCGAATCTTGCGGAAACTACAAAGATCACAGCCTCTTCTCTGCTAAAGAATGGGCAAAACTCATCCTAGAACAAGGGATTTCAGATGATGCCTTTGAGCGTCATGTGATTTAAACATAAAAAAGGAACCAGTTTTTTCAGCCGGTTCCTTCTTTTTTATTCTCAAAATTTTGTCTTATACTCAATGAAAATCAAAGAGCAAACTAGGAAACTAGCCGCAGGCTGTACTTGAGTACGGCAAGGCGACGTTGACGTGGTTTGAATTTGATTTTCGAAGAGTATTAGGCTTTTTCACGAATAACCAAAACACCATCTTCCATATCTGCTTCTAGGTGTTTGGCATCTAGGTGATCCAAATGGAAGTCCGTTACCTTATCACGAATTTCTTGTTCAACCACGCGACGAAGCGGACGAACACCCATGACTTCGTCATAACCTTCTTCTGTGATATAGTCCTTAGCTGCTTGACTGACTACCAAATCAATGTCTTTCTTAGCCAAGGTTTGGTTAACTTCAGCCAACATCAAGTCCACAATCTTAGAAAGATCTTCCTTAGTCAAGTGTGAGAACTCGATAACTGCATTAAAGCGGTTGAGGAATTCTGGACGGAAGAATGGCTTCAAACGGTCCATCAATTCTGGCTTATCCGCATCCTCTGTCAAGTTAGCTTCATAGCCAAATCCAGCATTTGAGGTCGCGATAATGACAGTGTTCTTGAAGTTTACTGTGTTTCCTTGACCATCTGTCAAACGACCATCATCTAGAACTTGGAGGAGAAGGGTAATGACTTGAGGATCAGCCTTTTCAATTTCATCCAAGAGAATGATAGAGTATGGATTGCGACGAACACGTTCTGTTAAGGTATTGCTATTGTCATCATAACCCACATATCCTGCTGTTGTACCAATTAGCTTAGAAACGGCTGTTCGATCACTGTATTCAGACATATCCAAACGGATGATTGCGTCCTTAGTTCCAAACATATCTAGCGCCAATTGTTTAGCAAGTTCAGTCTTACCAACTCCAGTTGGACCTACAAAGAGGAAGCTACCAATTGGGCGATTACCTTCATCAAAACCAGCACGGTTACGACGGATAGCACGGGCTACAGCTTCAACTGCCTTATCTTGACCGATTACCTTATCTTGCAGACGATGAGCCATATCTTTCAGACGTTCGATGTCTGATGCTCCCATTTGTGACACTGGAATACCGGTCATTCGTTCTACAGACTCAGCCACATCGTTGACACTTGCAGTCACCTTCATATCTTCTGTGTGGTTTTCGATTTTCTTTTCCAATTCTGCGATGCGTGTTTTATAGTTTAGAGCTGCTTCAAAATCTTCTGCCTCAACTGCTTTTTCTTGTTTGTCTTTTTCTGCCTCAATTTCACGTTCAACAGCATGCACATCTGTTACTGGATGTTGAGCTGCCAAGTGAGCTGCCGTTACATCCACAAGGTCGATAGCCTTATCTGGCAAGCTACGTTGAGGAATATACTGAACAGAATAATCCACCGCTGCTTTCAAAACTTCGTCTGGCAAGATGACATTGTGATGTTGCTGATAGAGGTCACGAATTCCTTGAAGGATTTTATATGTATCCTCTGCTGAAGGAGCATTGACCTTGACTTCGTTGAAACGACGAGCAAGAGCTGCATTCTTCAAAATAGTGTTACGATATTCGTCTTGAGTCGTTGCCCCAATCACTGTCAATTCCCCACGAGAGAGGGCTGGCTTGAGAATATCCGCAAGCCCCTTAGATCCACTATCTCCACCAGTGCTACCAGCACCGAGAATTTGATGAATTTCATCAAAGAAGAGAATGATATTTCCCGCTTCTTTTACTTCATTGACTAAGTTTTGAACGTTTTCTTCAAAACTACCACGGTATTGGGTACCAGCCTCAAGACCTGAGATATCAATGGAAATAATTTCTTTATTCTTAATGGCAGCTGGAACGTCACCGTTCACGATAGCTTGGGCCAATCCTTCTACTACTGCAGTTTTACCAACACCTGCGTCTCCAACTAAAACAGGATTGTTCTTGGTGCGACGAGAAAGAATTTCAGATGTTTCTTGAATTTCCTTGTTTCGTCCGATAACAGGATCCAGCTTGCCCTCACGCGCTTCTGCAGTCAAGTTTCGACCTAGTTTTGCAAGGACACCGTCTTGTTTCATGCCTGACGTATGTTGTGGCATTTGTCCATCAGATTCTGCATTTCCTGGCAATTGGCCAGTTGCACGATAGTGAGCAAATTCCTCAGGTGTGACTTCACGTCCATTAATCAAGTAACGGCGATTTTCAGAACTATATCCTCGCATACCACCCATCAATTGGTTAAATAAATCATCCATGTTGTTAAAATTATTAAAGTTGTTGTTCATATTCTTTACCTCTTTTTGTTATTCATTATCACTGATATTGACTATCTTTGACCTTTGTTTTAAAAAATTTAGACTAGCTAGATTGCTACTCTACGTACTATTTCTGGTTTTTCTTTTTCAAGCAGGAGTAGACTATCTTTACTTCTAAAGATTTCTAGATTAAACATAGACCCCACCTCTTTCTATTTTACTTTAAATAAGTGTTCTAGTAAGGCTTTCATTTACCTTACGTTCATAATATACTACATTAGTCAGAAAAGGTCAAGTATTTTGACTTTAATTGACCAATATTTTTTAAAAAGCAAAAACACCCTGAAACATCAGGGTGCCATTCTTACATCAAATATAAAATTGCTAACGTTAAGAGACTTGCTAGAAGCCCCACTCCCCAAAATAAGAAGTCAACCTTCCACTCGCTCCAAGGATTTCCTTTACCAGACAATCCTCCAAGTTCAAAATGGTGATGCACAGGCGTCATACGGAAAATACGTTTGCCACCAGTCATTTTGAAATAGCCGACTTGCATCATGACCGAAGTTGTTTCAAAGACATAAACAATTCCGATAATCAAGAGAGTCCATTCTTGGTGAAGGGCCATAGAGATAGCTGCCAGCATTCCACCGAGCGCCAAACTTCCCACATCTCCCATGAAGACTTTAGCAGGCTTATGGTTAAAGACAAAGAAACCAAGCAAACCACCAATCATGGCAAGAATCACTAGAAGGATATCCATCTGACCTTGCATATAGGCAATAACTCCATAGGCAGACAAACTAATCACAACGGAAATACTAGCTAAACCGTCAATGCCGTCTGTCAAGTTTACTGCGTTTGAAAAACCGACTAGCCAGAAAAGAGCGAAGACAATATAGAAAATCCCTAGATGCACTTGGTAGCCAAAGACAGAAAGCATATCTCCACCACGCTCATAGAAAAGGTAGAAGATAACTCCACCTAGAAGCTGAAGAGCCAATTTCTGCTTGGGATTAAGCCCCTCATTGATCTTGCGGAAAACCTTGAGGAAGTCATCTAAAAAACCAACCAAGCCATACAAGACCAAAATAAACAAAATCATACCAACATTATTGGTCAATTGTTTTGAAAAAAGAGCAACGAGGAAACTCACCACTACTGCAGCAATTAAGAAAACCAAACCTCCCATTGTAGGAGTCCCAGCTTTTGCCTGGTGCTGTTTGACATCCTCATGCATCTGCTGGCCTGTAATTTGCGCCTTTCTATAAAATTGGATAAAGGCCGGAATTCCTACTAAAGTTAGTAAAAATGTCACAATTCCAGCACTGATAGAAATAAACATATTAGTCTCCTAAAGTTAATTTAATTTTTTTAATGTTTTTGATAGCTGTATTAGTCCGAACATCTTGCTTCTGAACGATGGAACCTGACCCTTCAAATTCCAGCTCAATATCCAACCATTTAGCAAAGGTTTCAGCAGTCTCTTTTTTCCAGCCATACATGTCTGGAATTTCTTCTACCTTATCCGATAAAAGGAGAACTTGTTGGTTTGGTGCAAGATTGGTCCCTTCTTCTACAGAAGTCTCTTTAATCTTTGTTCCAGTACCTACAACGATTGGTTGCACAATATTTCGGCGTAAGGCTTCCGCCAACTCACCAGGTGAAATATCCTTGATGCTAGGCATTGCATAAGAAGATTCTGTCGTAACTTTATCTAAATTCTTGGCTGGAGATTGAAGATTGAGAGATTCTTTCATAGCTGAAGCCCGCTCCAAGATTGGGTTGGCAAATTCTCCCAATTGGATACCTGAATAATGTTCAGGCTGTTGAACCGTTACATACAAGATAAAATCAGGATTCTCAGCAGGGTTCATAGCCACAACCGAGAAAATGTAGTTGGTAGAACCAACCAAGTAGCCTCCATTTTTCTCGTCAGCAATTTGGGCTGTACCAGACTTGAGGGCTACATTTTGACCTGGAACATTGACAGTTGCTTTTCCTGTACTATGATTATACATAGTTCCATATCTAGGATCCGTTCCTACCAAGACCATGTGAGTCCGAGTTTGGCTAGCCGCATCTTTCGAAACTGGATTCCCTACAATTTCTTTTTGAGATTTACGAGCGGTTTGATCATTTGGATCATACAAAGCTGTAATAAATTTCGGCTCTAACATGACGCCATCATTGGCAATGGCTGTAAAAGCACGTAGCATCTGGGTCTGCGTTACAGAAATCCCCTGACCAAATGCACTCATGGCAATATTGACAATATTATCAGCTGGAAGTTGACCAGCGTATTCATCTGTCAAGCCAAAGCGAGTTGGGACCCCAAATTTAAAGCGGTTTAGATAATCCAACCAAGTAGTATCTCCCATTTTTTGTTCAAGTAGACTCATTCCAACATTACTGGAGTGAGCGAAACCTTGTAAGAAAGTCATCATCCCACCAGTAGTCAAACCATCATTAACATCCCAATCTCGAATCGTCACATCCGCTATTTTTAATTCACTGCTATTGAAGTATTCTCCACTTGGGAAGGTATTATTATCAATAGAAGAAGCTAACGTCATAACCTTCATGGCTGATCCTGGTTCATAGTTACTTTGATAAAGGATATCACGCCAAACAAAGTCCTTAGTGATTCCTTCTTTAGTATCTGCATTAAAGGTCGGTCGTTGAGTGGTAGCAAGGATTTCACCAGTCTTGGCACTGACCAAGGTCGCGGTCATGTACTTACCTTTTACTTTTTCTAAAAAGGCATCCATCTGGGTTTCCATGAAAGATTGGAGCGGGCTAGACAATGTTGTATAAACATCCTTGCCATCTACAGTCTGCTGCGCTACCTGTTCTGTACCGGGTACGATATTTCCTACACGGTCTTTTTCATAGGTAATAATTCCGTCTGTACCAGCAAGAATGGTATTCAAAGAACTCTCCAAACCAGAAGTTCCTAACAAACTCTTGCTGCCATCTTCATTTTCATGAAGTTGGGCTAAACCAATAAAACTAGAAGCAAATTGGCCATTTGGATAGCTTCTGTTAGGGCTCGTTGTAAAGTCAATTCCTTCCACACTAGCATCTTTTAAATCTTTTTTAATGGCCATCATATTGGCATAGGTAATCCCATTTCCTTTGGCACCAAAGGAAACCTGGGTCAGATTTGGTTGAGCCAGTTGCTCTTTCACATAAGCTTCATCCATATCCAAATACTTATGGAAAACTTCAGCTACCTTATTAAACTGCGAATCCTCTACATAAAGAATTTTACCCGTTGCTGACTTGTATTTTTTATCAATAACAGCATAGACATTATAAGAGGTCGCATCTTCTGCGATAGGCACTCCATTTCGGTCATAGATCGTCCCGCGTTTGGCAGGTACTGTTCGAGTTGTCTGGTGAACTTTTCTAGCCTCTTTTACCAAGTCAGTACCAAATATATTACCTTTTGCAATAATATAAGCAAAATTGGCCAAAAAGAGACCAAAAAGGGCAACCGCTACAAAGCTGAGGTACTTGCCAACTATCCTGCGGTTTTTTGCTGGAGATTTACGATTTTTTATCGCAAATCGGGTTATTTTTTCTGTCCATTTCATATCTTACTCCGCTGTTCGGATATTTTCATTATTCAATTTCAAATCTTTTTTATCTGCAATCTCTTTCAAGCGCTCTGAACGAATCAATTCATTCACTTCCTGCTTAGCATCATCGAGCTCTGTCTTCTTTTCCTCTATCTGCGCATTGATTTTTGTTAAATCACTTTGCACTTGCAAGAGTCGTGTCTGCATAAAGATAATGCTCACTGCTAAAACGAGAGCCGTAAAAGCGATGGAAAGATAAAAAGCCTTCTCCACACGTGAGAATTTTTTTATACGATTCTGCAAGAATTGACTGGTTGTTTCTTTCTTATCTACCATTTTTTCCTCTTACTTGTGAATTTTTCTGGCCACGCGCAACTTGGCTGAGTGCGAGCGGTTATTGGCTTCTAATTCTTCTGCACTTGGCAAGATTGGCTTACGGGATACTAATTCCATCTTGGGCTTGAGATCATCTGGGATGAAAGGCAAACCTTTGGGAACTTCAACTGTTGAAGCCTCCTTGAACAATTGCTTAGTCAAGCGGTCTTCCAAGGAATGAAAGGTAATCACTGAAATTCTACCATCTAGAGCCAACATCTCCATAGCCTGCTGGATAGATTCATCTGCTGCTCCCAGTTCATCATTGACTTCAATCCGAATAGCCTGGAAAATCTGCTTGGCAGGATGGCCCTTCTTCTTGAGCTCCTTGGCAGGTTTAGCCGACTTGATAATCTCTGCCAACTCCGTCGTTGTCTCGATTGGCTTGACTTCACGTGCTTGTTCAATCTTACGGGCAATCTGTTTAGAGAATTTATCCTCACCATACTTGAAGAAAATACGAACCAAGTCATGATAGTCATAGTGGTTCACCACTTCATAGGCTGTCAGACTAGCATCCTGATTCATGCGCATGTCCAGTGGCGCATCCTTTTTATAAGAAAAACCACGCTCACGCTGGTCCAATTGAGGACTAGACACTCCCAAGTCATAACAAATTCCATCAATTTCCTGAACACCAGCTTCGCGCAAACGTGCCTGTAAATGACGGAAGTTATCCTTTATAAAAGTCACCATCCCCTTCTCAATGTAGGAAGCCAAGCGTTTTTGCGCATTGTTAATGGCATTCTGGTCCTGGTCAAAGGCATAGAGATGGCCTTTTTCACTTAATTTACTTAATAAATATTCGCTATGGCCCGCTCCACCCAAAGTCGCATCAACGTAGATACCGTCAGGCTTTACGTCGAGCATATCAATCGTTTCGTGGAGTAAGACCGTTACATGATGAAATTCTTTTGTCATATCCTATCTATTTTACCACAAATCCGACTAGCTTGCACTTGTCAGACAAATAGGACAAAAACAAGTAAGATTTCTTTAAGAAATATGTCAAATATGCTTGACATCTATTTCATAGAAGAATATAATGTAGTCAAATATATACGACATAAATCAGAAAGGAGAACAGATGAATCGTGTGAAAGAATTTCGCAAGGAACTAGGCATTTCCCAGCTCGAACTCGCCAAGGATATCGGTGTCTCGAGACAAACCATCAATATGATTGAAAACGACAAATACAATCCAACCCTGGAACTCTGTCTCAATCTCGCCCGTAGCCTCCAAACTGACCTCAACAATCTCTTTTGGGAGGAAGATTTTTAAAAAAGGAGCAAACTCATGAAAAAAGAAACCTTCACTGAAAAACTCATCAAACGCACATACGGTATTTCTGGTCCCCTTGACGAATACAAACGGCGTGAGGCCGATCGTATTGGGAACCAAGTCTTTATCGTCCTCTTTTATCTGATGATTTTCGGAAATCTTATTCCACTCCTTCTGGCCTATAAATACCCTCAAGAAGTGGCTCTAATCTATCCTCCTCTGATTTTAGTGATTGCCCTCATCGCTGCTGGCTATGTCACCTACCAAATGAAAAAAACAGGGATTACAGCTATTGATCCAGATTTGCTGAGCGAGAAAGAAAGTAAGCAACTATACTACCCAGGTCTAAAAGCAGGTTTGTTCTTTGGTCTATGGATGTTTTTTATAACTCCTCTTCTCAGTATACTCATAGGTGAAGGTCAGGACTATTTTCATTCTCTCCTCACTATAAGAAATGGTGTATCAAGCATTCTCGGTTCTATCTTCTTCGGAGCGAGTATACAGTTCCTCATCTCCCGTCGCATTGCAAAAGCTAAGAAAGATCAAGATGAGGATTAGGAGGAAACTATGAAAAAAGAAAAGAAACAGTTACGTTATCCTGGTCTAAAAGCAGGTTCGATTTATGGAACAGTGATATTTTTTATAATTCCACTCATTGATACCCTAACAAGTGAAAATCCAAATTTTATTAGTTCTCTTCTAAATACAAAACATATTTTCAAAACTATACTGGGAGCTTTCTTTTTCGGAGTGATGATGCATATTGTCGACTCACTTCGTATTGCAAGAGCTAAAAAAGACCAGGATTAGGAGGTACCTTATGAAATCACTAATAACTTTACTATTCAGTCACATTTTTGTCAGCATCTTTATTACCTTCGTCCTGGTTTCTGGACATATTACGCGTCCTTTCTTGATCATTTTCCTTTTATTTCTTCCTTTGCTGAACAAGGGACAAATACTTCAGAAAATCCAATCCAAAAAAATACGACTTCTAAACGTATCTCTCTGTTTTATCCTCGTATCCTTCCCACAACTTTTAAGGAGTCCTGCAGATTGGAGATACCTAGTATTTCTAACAACCTGTATCATTTTTAGCTTGATTTACTTCTATACTTTCTATCAACTCGTTAAAGAAGTCAATCAAAAACCGCTCATTTAGGAGGTTACTAGCATGAAAAAAGAAGACTTCACCACTCGCCTACTTCGAAATTTCTTTCACATCCAAGGGCCTTTTGATGAATGCCGTCAAGAGGTTATCTACAAGGCTTGCGCCCGTTCTATGGTCCAAATCTTTTACTCTTCCTTCATTCTCTTCCTATTCTATATTTTGTTCGGACGCTTTATAGAAATTGTTCGAAATGTTATGCCCTACATCTATTTTGGACTCATTTGGTTCATGAGTATAAAAGCTCAAAGAGCCGTCCAAGAGCTTCATCTTGAAAAGGATGACAAGTCAGAAATCATCCTCAAAACCTACAGCAAAGCCCAAATCAAATTTAGGAGTTGGATTGTGTTTATCGGTATTCAGATTGGTCTCTTTACCTTACTCATCTTTCATAAGGTCTTCGTTCAACAGATGTCCCTTTCAGATTTTGGGAAGTTGCTCATGCAATTCGATAAAAGTGTTCCTTTCCTGATGTATGGCCTGATTATCGGTAGCATTTTTGGAACCCTGACCTACGGATTTCTATCCCTACAGGAGGAGAAAACTCCTAAACATACCAAACAGAAGGAGAAAAGCAAGCAATGACTTCACTATACGATTTTTCAGTCTTGAACCAAGACAATCAAACGATTCCCCTAGATTCCTATCGTGGTAAGGTTCTCTTGGTTGTCAACACTGCTACTGGATGCGGTTTAACGCCCCAGTACCAAGGACTTCAAGAACTCTATGATCGCTATCAAGACCAAGGTTTTGAGATTTTAGACTTCCCTTGCAATCAGTTTATGGGACAAGCACCGGGCAGCGCAGAGGAAATCAACACCTTCTGTAGCCTACATTATCAAACCACCTTCCCACGTTTTGCCAAGATCAAGGTCAACGGTAAGGAAGCAGATCCTCTCTATGTTTGGTTGAAAGACCAGAAATCTGGCCCACTAGGAAAACGAATCGAATGGAATTTCGCTAAGTTTCTCATCGGTCGTGATGGGCAGGTCTTTGAACGCTTCTCTTCCAAAACAGACCCAAAACAAATTGAAGAGGCCATACAAAAATTACTATAATTCACAATCTCACTATGATTAGGTTTCTTTTAGCCTGATGAATAGTGAGATTTTTTGATGGGCTTTGACTTAAATAGAAAAACACCCCATGATATGAACCATGAAGTGTTGTAAAAATGATACATTCATAGCGGACAAGGCACTACTGACTGCTATTCTTGACTCCTGAGTATGTATAGGTCCTATTTCTGGGACACGCTTTTTCCGTTACCACCCTAAAATAAAAGCTATGCTCCCGACCATCCTTGGCATTTTCCTTGTTTAAGACAAAGTGGTTTTTCTGATTCATCGCCATGGTTCGTAGGATGTCATCAATCAAGAAAGTCAAGGGTACGTTCATGGCAGAGTATTTTTGAAAATCCTCTTCAAAACGAATATAGTCATCTGAAAAATAATCCATCTGAAGTTTGTTTTCATACAGCTCTTTTCTAGTCATAAACTCCCTCCTCCCACAGCCGAATTTCTAGAATATCAGCAATCTCTATCATCCTATAACCCTCGTTTGTCCTAATAGATAGGGATTTAGAAGATAATTCTCTTACCTTACCAATGATAGTGGCTTTCTGCTTCTTTTCCTTTACCACAAAACTTCCCTTAAGTTGGCTAACATAAAGCTGAGAAAGTAAATGTAGTTTCTCAACTGGGTCCAAATCCGTAGAAAAATCAACCCGATTTTTTTCTTCCCTAAGCGAACTGGTGTGTTCTGAGAGGTAAAATCCCATCCACTTCTGCATACCTGGATCTTGATAATCTCGCGCAGATTGAAAAGGTAAATAAGAACGATCAATCATTGTAATCCATCTAATCCTCCAGCAGAATGTCCTCCAATCAGCTTGCTTCTAGCAAGACTCCTAGAGGCCTCTTCCAGTGCATTGGCCTTTAAGAGAGAAGTGAAACCAAATTGTTCCCGAATGGAGTCAATGGCCGTCTGGAGCCTTTCTTCTTTTTCTAACTTGTCAACATCATCAAAGAGAGATATCAAACCAAAGGACTCGTCTACAAAGCCTGAATAGTTTACACCGACACTTCTGACTGCTCCAGAAGTGTATTTGCTATGAAATAACTTCAAAACATAATTCGTTAAGACAGCTATATTATTGGTCGGTTCGACCTTCATTTGTGTGTGAATAGACGGTCTGACCTCTTCTTTAGAGAAACCGATATAGATGGAGACAAGGGTTGTTTTCTTGCCCGCTCTTCTCAATCTAATAGCCACCTGCTCCGCCATTTCTCGAAAAATAATTTCAATATCCCGTAGCTTCACGTAGTCTCTCGGCAAGATTTGAGAATTCCCCAAGCCCTTGGATTTGGCTTTATAGGGCTTATGAACATTGCTCTCATCAATCCCGTTAGCATGAAACCACAAACGCAGACCAGCCTGACCCAGAGCTTTCTTTAACTGGTCTGGATTGCTGGTTGCCAATTCCTTGATAGAAAAAATCCCCAGAGCATGCAAGCGTTTCTCCATCCGCCTGCCAATTCCCCAAAAGTCGGTCATCTTGGGAATGGACCAGACCTTCTCTTCCACATCCTGGTAAGACCAGTTGGCCCTCATGGTCGGAGTGTGCTTGGCCTCATTATCCAGAGCCAACTTGGCCAGTAAAGGATTGGCATTTGACATGCCTACTGTAGAGTAGATCCCTGTCTGCCTCCAAATATCCCTCTGAATACGAGCAGAAAGCAGATTCAGCTTGTTTTTGCGAGAGAGACTCTTATCTGGTATGAAATAGTTGAGCGAACTAGTCAGATCAATAAAGCCCTCATCGATAGAGTAGGGATAAATATCATCTGGACTGCCATAGTTTTGAAAGATTCGCTGGATTTCCATATTGACTGCAATGTACTCGTCCATCCTGGGTGGCACAATCAAGGTCACTTGGGCCCAATCTTCGATGTAGCGAACATAGTCCGAGTCAGTCGGTAGTCCCTGCTTTCTAGCATTATAGTAGGAAAATTTGCGGGTCTTGATATCAAAGGGCAGATCATAGGCCCGACCAACATTTGATTTGCCAAAAATCTTCTTAAACATTGGAGAGGAGGCTAGAATAAGACCAGTGGAATTATCCGCGCGACTCATGACACAAAGCGAGGTTTTCAGCGGATGTAAGCCCCTTTTCACGCACTCAACACTGGCATAAAAGGATTTCATATCGACAAAGGCAATGTCACTTTTGGGCTCTCTGGAATAATCAAAGTAGCCCATTGGCTATCCCTCCATCGGCACAAAGTTCCCAACGATAATCCCCACAATCCGAGGATCTTCCTCATAGGAGATGAAAATATCCTTGTATTTAGGATTGATAGAGACCAGACGCAATCCATTCTCCTCTCGATAGACCCGTTTGATATAGGTCTGGTTGTTGCAAACCACTGCATAGACCGCCCCATCATAGTCAAATCCTGTCTCTCGAATCAGAGCCACTGAACCATTTTGGTATTTAGGTTCCATGGAGTCCCCAGACACCCATGACGCAAAATCATGAGCTAGTTCCTCATTAAAGTAAACCGTATCAAAATTCTGATCATCGTAGACCGAAGCTCCGATTCCCGCAGACATGCGTTCGTAGACACGGTACTCGTAAAGTCTCTCTGGTATAGCTATCACTTTCTGGACTTGTTCCTCTTGAGCCAGGTCGCGAGCATAGAGAACAACCTTCTCCTTCCCTTGCTTGGAGAGGCTATGGTAGAGACGGACAATCTCAATCTGAGTGAAATAGCCTTTTGCGACTTTTAAAATGTTTTCTAGCTGGGACACCTTCTCCTTGGACGGTTCCTTGATTCCACGTTCCCAAGCCGAGTAAGCCTGGAAGCTAACCCCAAGTTGCTCTGCAATTTCCTTCTGTGTTAATTTTAACTCTTTCCTACGAGCCTTGAGTTTTTCTGGCTGATACATACTTCATCTCCTAGTATAGAACCTTGTCTTAAATAATTTTCCTTAGAAAAACTAATCTTTAGTTGAGTCACTTTTACAACTCAACCAATTTGGTTTAGTTTTATTATATAAAAAAAGTAGACAAATGTCCACTAGGAAAATCAGAAACATCGTGAGTTTTATACTCAATGAAAATCAAAGAGCAAACTAGGAAACTAGCCGCAGGCTGTACTTGAGTACGGCAAGGCGACATTGACGCGGTTTGAAGAGATTTTCGAAGAGTATTAATCAAACTAAAAGGACCTAGCCCTATACAATACAGAACTAAATCCTTTGAATAAATAATTGATCTAAGTTTTAGAATCCCTACAGAAATTCCAGTTTTTCTCTATTTGATACCAGACATTAGTTTTTCAATACGCGGAACGTAGAAGAGTAAGATAATACTGAATACAATCGTAATTCCTCCAACAATTCCATAGTAAGCAACTTCAGTTTCGCTTGTATAAAATTTTACAATTTGAGCATTGATAGCTTGGGCAGCTGCATTACTCAAGAACCAGATAGACATCATTTGTGCTTGGAAGGATTTTGGTGCTAACTTAGTTGTGACTGATAGACCAATCGGCGAAATCAGCATTTCCCCTACAATCACAATAGCCCAACTCATAATCAACCAGAGAGGGCTGACCTTAACATCTGTCCCAAAGAGCATCCCTGGTAACATCATCCACAAGAAGGATAAACCTGCAGCAAATAAACCGTAAGCAAATTTCTTAGCAGAAGATGGTTGCTTTTTACCCATTTTCCCCCACAACCACGCAAAAATCGGCACATAAATCATAATGAAAAGGGGATTGATACTTTGGAAAAAGCTAGATGGAAAATGAATCTGATTCCCAAATACATTAAAGTAAAGTTGAGTTTGATCATCCGCAAATAGAGCGAGAACAACAGAACCCTGTTCCTCAATAGACCAGAAGAGTACTCCAGCGATAAATAGAGGAATGTAGGCAAATACTCGAGATCTCTCAGTGGCAGTTATTTTCTGACTAGATAAAATCTTAAAGAAATAGTAGATTGGAATAATTACCGCAATCACTGTAAAGATATTAACAATCATATCCACGTTAAACTGGTGAGTAAAGACTAAGCCTATAACCACGAGAATAACTATGACAAGTGTAATCAGCAAGCGTTTAATCAAGGTCTGCTGGTCCTTCTGTGAAAGTGGATCAGTAGGGTAAAGACTTGATTCAGGCAGGTATTTCTTCCCATCTAAAACATACTTCACCAGACCAAAGAACATCCCAACGGCAGCTAATGAGAAACCTAGATGGAAATTGACTTCCTGACCTAGATAACCCACTAGATAAGGGGCAACGAAGGCACCTAAGTTAATACCAAAGACAAAGATACTAAAACCTGCATCCCGTCTATCATCCTCTTTCTCATAAATTCCCCCAACCATATCTGAGATATTGGGTTTTAAAAATCCAGTACCAAAGATAATCAAGGCAATAGAAAGATAGAGAGCCACTTGTCCAAAAGGTGTTGCCAAAGCAATATGCCCTAGCATAATCAGAATCCCACCATAAAAGACAGTCTTACGGCTTCCTAAAATACGGTCACTGACAAAACCACCGATAACCGAGGACAAAAATACCAGCGAGCCATAAATCGCCATAACCGATGCAGCCGTGGTCTTATCCATTCCCAATCCACCATCTTGCACACTATAGTACATATAGTAAAGTAGGATAGCTCGCATCCCATAGTAAGAAAAGCGCTCCCACATCTCTGTGAAGAAGAGGGTGGACAAACCAATAGGATGTCCAAAAAATGTTTTCTGTTTTTCCATATATATTCTCCTTTAACGATATAATAATTCATTTTACAGAATTTTCAAATAAATGTCAAACAAATCCTGTTTGTTTTAGAAAATTTCTGAAAAAATCTATTTAGATAAGTTTCTACTTTATCCTCATTTGAAAATATCAGATAGAAATCCAATTAAGTCAGAAAGTATAAAAAAGAACACCCCGAAAGGTGCTCTTTGTAAGTATAATAATTCTTTCGAATTAACGTTTACTAAATTGTGATGCTTTACGAGCTTTCTTACGACCTGGTTTTTTCTACATCATGATATTTATGATGAATTATGACTAAAATCAAGTAATTTAAAGAGATAAATCCTCAATTTTTACATATATAATCCTTTTAAAAATCGAGAGGTTATCAAAGGGTTATCACTTTTTTAGTTTTCGGAGCTTATGTAGTTGAGAAATACGATCTAATGTATCACAAAGATGATGTACAGTTTAACAACAAATATACAGTTTCTTCGTTCCTGGACAATTTCTTTTTCTATCCTGAAGATATTTAAACAGTGCCAGATGTTATTTCTAAACACTTAGAAATAATCAAATAAATTAAATATTATTTCTAAATATTTGAAAATAATATTTGTTTGTATTATACTATCTGTGAGGTAACTATTATGAACTATATTAAAAGACCACATTATTTAGACTTTTTAAGAAGACATCGTGACCGCCAAATCATTAAAGTTGTGAGTGGAGTTAGACGAGCTGGTAAATCTGTTCTCTTTCAACTCTATAAAGAAGAGTTACTAGCAACTGGGGTAGACGAGGATCAGATTATATCCATCAATTTCGAAGATTTGAGTTACTATGAACTGCGACATTTTCAAACATTATTTGCTTATATAAAAGAGCGGTTAGTTGAGGAGAAAACATACTATATCTTTTTAGATGAAATTCAACATGTTGAAAAATTTGAACTAGTAGCAGATAGTCTATTCATCTTGCCAAATGTAGACCTCTATTTGACTGGATCAAATGCCTACTTTATGAGCAGCCAATTAGCAACAAATTTGACTGGGCGTTATGTTGAGATAGAGGTTCTTCCTTTATCATTTGAAGAATACCTATCAGGTCAATCTCTCTCAGAGAATCTGAATACAACAGAAATTTTTAACAATTATCTCTTTAGTGCTTTCCCTTACTTATTGCAAACATCATCTTACGCTGAAAAAATTGACTATCTCAGAGGAATATACAACTCCATACTGTTAAATGATATTGTCACTAGATTGGGAAATCCAAATCCTACGATTATTGAGCGCATTGTCCGAACCCTTCTCAGTAGTACAGGTAGCTTAATATCAACAAATAAGATTCGCAATACCCTAGTCAGCCAAAATGTTTCAATATCCCATAATACTTTGGAAAATTATTTGACAACTTTGACAGATAGTTTACTTTTTTATTCCGTTCCACGTTTTGATGTAAAAGGTAGAGCATTATTGCAACGTTTAGAAAAATATTATCCCGTCGATTTAGGTTTACGGCATCTCTTATTACCAGACCACAAAGAAGACATTGGGCATATCTTGGAAAATATTGTATATTTAGAATTGAGACGTAGATATTCACAAGTATATGTTGGTAATTTAGATAAATATGAGGTTGATTTTGTTGTTGTAACTGATCTTGGCCACTACGCTTATTATCAGGTCAGTGAAACAACACTTGCTCCAGAAACACTAGAAAGAGAACTTAGACCACTAGAAGCCATTAAAGATCAATTCCCCAAGTATCTATTAACAATGGATACGATTCAGCCAACAGCCAATTACAATGGAATTGAGAAGAAAAATATCATAGATTGGTTACTAGAAAAGTAGATAAGTACTGAACCTATAAATTGAGACACAAGAAAAACACTCCTGTCAAAATCTAGTGAAACTATGAACAGGAGTGTTTTGTTATGGCCGAAAAAGCTTATTCAGTAGAAACTAATACTAGACTAAAAATCAATGATGGAAACTCTTGATTTCTATACAAAAAAGACATCCAAGAGAAAATTCTTGAATGTCTGTAAACGTTAATATACTCATATTGATTAACGTTTTGAGACAACTGACCTTGTCAGGTTGCAGCCACATTTATAAGCGACTAAAGTCTCAACAACTGTGTCAATTGTTCCAATTTCCATGAAAACATCCTAAATCATTGAGCTAATGGCTTGAGGTTTAGAATTTTTTATATTTATATTTCATATCCAATTCTTGATAAATATAATATCTCAGCACTTCTTGAAGAAGCAATTTTGTTTCATACATCTCACTGATATCTGTTATCATTTCCGGATAATTATCTTTCGAATCACCATGAGTATAGTAATTACGTGTTTGAATTAATTTTTTTATTAGTAATTCTCTCTTACTATTCGAAAAAATTTTAGACAGATTAAGCTCATCAATTGAATCGAATAAATTTTTTAAACGTTCGGCAAGGTTAGGCTCTTTTTGATTAAATTTCAATTTATTTCTAAATTTTCTTCTTACCTCTTCTAAAAGATGTGTGTTTATAAAGTCAAACAAAGATTGTCTAGCTTTTTCTTCAACATCAGATAAACATTTCGGATTTTTAAAATTCTTAAAATTTCTAGAGTAAACTTCCAAATTCCTAATAGCATCAACCAACTGATCTTCCAAATATAAATCACCATGAAGATTTTTTGAAAATTGTCTCACTATAAATTCAAGTTCCTCAGATTTATCAAACCAATGATTTAAAATATGTTCAAAATTATCTTCTAATGTCCTCAAAGAAATATCTTGCTGAGAATACGATTTCCATTTTTGGGATTTTCTAGAATGCTGAACAAAGAATTTGCCTTTTATAAGTGGCATACGCTTACCATCTATCATTTTATAAAGAACAAGAAATTCAATATTAGTAAAAGACAATGGTATATTTGATAAAATCTCAATAAACTCCTTAAACTTATGTGAAGCTTGATAAAATTCATCAAAATATCTTATATTTAAATCAGCTGAAATAAGTTTAATAAAATAATCACTGGTAAATGACGTAGTTGTATATGAAGAATGGAGTATTGCCACATCTTCAAAGTTCATTCCTAGTGATCTTATTAACACTTTTGTTGGTTGATATTCACTTACTGCACTTTCAAAAATAGTTTGATTGTCTCTATATTTAACAGTTACCAATGATTTTTCAATCCATTCCTCAATATGTTCAAAGCTAAATTTATATTCCTTGATTTTTTCAGAATCTAATTCATTAATTAAATCTTTAAAGTCCTCAGAACTATAATCAAAATTTCCAAGCTCATTATAAAATACACTGTAAATTTTAAAATTTTTTACTCTATATCTAGTTATCGGAAATCCAGGAGATGAGGAATGTACCATTGGTTCACCATAAGTATTTAAAATTAAAATATTACCATTACTGGAGAAACCATATATCTTTTCCAAACACTTACCAAAACCGAATGAAATGCCTGATTCCTCTTCAAATCCACCAAATAATTCTAATACAATTTCACTAGGAGAATAATGTAAAATACCGCTCAAGTTATCCTTACTAACTATATCGTCGGAACGTTCTGAAAAATACCCTTTTATTTCAAACTCTTTATTCCAAGTGTAATCTTTAAATTTCATATTATCCTTTCTGATTGCTTTTCAAAAATCTTCAAAACTTTCTAAACTATGATTTTTATGTCGGTACTACCTTTTAATTGTATTAGACCAGCTTCCAATTCTCATCATTCGAGTTATCAATCAGAATATTTCTTTTATTACTCAGTAATTCATCACTCACAAAATATTGCCCTAGTCTCTCTACAAAACCACAATTCTGACAAGTATATAGATAATCTTCTTTTATTTCCCTCACTAAATTGATATTGAACTTATATATCCTCCCGCATTCTTCACATGTCATGCTAAGATTATCACCATTAAATATGAAATCAAAAATACTTTCTAATTCTTTATTTTCTTCTCCAGATAAAGCTAAAATTATCTTTAAATTTCTAATATACCGGTTAAGGGTAACTATTTCTAAATCAATATCAAAATATTTCTCAAATATAGCAATAGCTACTTCTACTAAATAAATTAGAATGTAGGGTGTTTTCTCATAGAACAAATGCCAAAAATCATCCCAAATCTTATCATCAGAAAATATAAAATTAAGATTTCGCTTTTCCGTAGGATAATTTTTATTCTTTGTCACCAAATGAATAGATTGATCAAATACACTTGTTAAACTATTTTCTGCCTTTCGATTATATATAATGTCATATAGTAATTCAGGATCAAGTAATTCTCTACTAAAATCCAAAAAACCATTTTCATACTGAATCGATTCTTTTGCTTTTAAAAGTAGGTCAATAACAAATTCTTTTTTACCCTTCAAATCACTTACGTCATATTCCCTAAGCTCTCCATATTGTATTTTTTCTAAGAAATCATGTGGTTGAACCAATATCCAAATTAAATAAAATAAATTATCTTGAAAAGGTTTCCTAGCAAGAGAAAATGCAACAGTAACTTTTCCCCTCTCTATACAACTCAGAGATTCAAATAGATAGTAATTTAAATCACGTAAAATTGAAAAAAAGATGTGAGGTATATATACATATTCAGAAATATCTAAATCTTTTTGTCTATCTAGTTCATCAAACAGGTCAATTTCATCATTTATCTCATTAGTAAATCTAAAAGATAGACTGGATAATTGATATTTATCAGCTTTAACCAAAATATCAACTAGTATATCATACAAATATAGCATTAATTGATGACGTTTTCTATACTTAGTTGGTAATAATTCTGATATGTGAGATTTAGCCAATATTACTTTCCTCAATTCTTTTTAACTCTACATAACTATATTATACTCTAAAAGTACTCAGTCTTTATCTAGAAGGTTCCTATATAACTTAACAATTATTTTAAGTGTAAACCTAGAAAAGCACTTTGCAAATAGCTTTGAAATATTGATATAATCGTATCAATTAACGTTTTAAAGCAACTGACTTTGCCAGCTCCCAGTCATATTATAGTGTCGATATAGCAAAAAAACAATGGAATTTCCATTGTTTTTTTGCTATATCGACACAAGAGGAAACATCAACAAGCCTCTACATGCTGACTATCTAAACAATAAAATGAAAAGTATCAGAAAGCGACATAAAGAGCTGGCACACGCCACACCGCATAAATTACGATATACAGGAGCGGCACTTGCTAAACAAGCAGGAATGAGCTTAGAAGCCATTTCTGAAGCATTAACTCATAGCGATACCGTTACAACTAAGACTTATGTTAATACTTCAAACATAGTTCCGTTATCTGCTGGACAAGTTGCCTACCAACATCTTAAAAATAAGTAGGGTAATTTTAGGGCAAACTTTTTTAGAAAGTATAGAAAAAAGCACCCATAGGGTAAACCCTTGAGTGCTTTGAAACGTTGATATAATCGTATTGATTAACGTTTTGAGAATTGTGATGCTTTACGAGCTTTCTTAAGACCTGGTTTCTTACGTTCAACTTTACGTGAGTCACGTGTAAGAAGTCCTGCGCGTTTCAATGAATCGCGGAAGTCTGGGTCTACTTGAAGAAGGGCACGAGCGATACCGTGACGGATAGCTCCTGATTGACCAGCGTATCCACCACCTACAACGTTAACGAAAACGTCGTATGAACCTGCAGTTGAAGTAACTGCGAATGGTTGGTTGATTACAAGACGAAGGTCAGCGTGTGGGATGTACTCTTCAACATCTTTTTTGTTAACAGTGATTTTACCAGTTCCTGGAACAAGGCGAACGCGTGCAACAGCGTTTTTACGACGTCCAGTACCTGCATATTGTGCTTGTGACATACTTTATTGTTCCTTTCCTTAGATAAGTCCTGAAATGTCAAGAACTTCTGGTTGTTGTGCAGCGTGAGTGTGCTCAGCTCCAACAAATACTTTCAACTTCATACCTTGAGCGCGTCCAAGAGTATTGTGTGGAAGCATACCTTTAACTGATTTCTCGATCAAACGCACTGCATTTTTAGAACGAAGTTCACCAGCAGAGATTTGTTTCAATCCACCTGGGTGGTTTGAGTGAGTGTAGTAGATTTTATCAGTTGCTTTTTTACCAGTCAATTTAACTTTTTCAGCATTGATAACAATCACAAAATCACCTGTATCAGTGTGTGGTGTAAATGTTGGTTTGTTTTTTCCGCGAAGTACGCTAGCAACTACTGCAGAAAGACGTCCAAGTGGTACATCAGTTGCGTCAACTACGTACCATTTACGTTCAACTTGGCCTGGTTTAGCCATAAATGTTGTTTTGTTCATGATTTCTCCTATATATAGTTCGATTTTTGTTTACGGTGATGGGTGTTCCTTCCCATCGAAAAGTATTTGGAAGGTTCCGGGGCCTTTCAAATGGGGTAAACAATACCGCCTACTATCATACCAAATTTTACCCCTAAAAGTCAATAGATATGAAAAATATTTTTCTAAATTCCACTCTTTTTGTCTCTCGAAAACCTCGCTTTCGCGAGGCTCTTCTATTTATAAGATAAGGCACGTTTAAAGGTTTTCCAAGGACCTAAATCATCTGTTTGCAGAACGAGACTAGCATACATGCGTCCGATAAAGACTGTTGCCGTTACTGCAAAAGCAATCGTAATAGCAAGCGAAATCCAAGCTTCTAACCCATTTGCATAACCATTAATAGCTCTAAACGGCATGAAGAAAGTCGAAATAAAGGGAATATATGAACCAATCTTCAAGATGAGATTGTCACCAGCTGCACCTAGAGCTGTCACTCCAAAAAAACCACCTATAATCAAAATCATCAAAGGTGACAAGGCTTTTCCTGAGTCCTCAGGACGAGAAACCATAGAACCTAGGAAGGCTGCTAAAACAACGTACATAAAGAGGCTAACCAAGACAAACAATAAGGTGTTGAGCGAGAAAGCCTCTCCTATATGGTTTAAAATACCAGATTGTGCCAAGATTGGTAGGTCTTTAAAGAGAAGAATGGCAGCAAGTCCACCCACGACGTAAATGCCAATATGGGTCAAAATCACAAGAAGCAGAGCCAGCATGCGAGCGTAGAAATAATGACTAGCTCGGATACTAGAGAAGACCACCTCCATAATTTTGGTTCCTTTCTCGCTAGCCACTTCCTGAGCAGTGACACTAGCATAAGTAATCAAAATCATATAAAGGAATAAACCAAGCCCTGCGGCCGCAAAGGTTTGAATCATTTTTTTATTTTCCTTGGACTCATCAATTTTCTCCGTAAAGTTAACTGTTTGTTCCAAGCGTTTTTCCTGTTCTTGTGACAAATTGGCTGCCGAACGATTGAGTTGATCTTGAAGCTCATTTAACTTGCTCGTTACTCCTAGCTTAATAGCAATCTCAAGGGAAGTTTCACCGTGATAAACTGCCTTCAAGACACTATCCTCTTGCTCAATGGTCAGATAGCCTTTTAATTTTTCATCCTTGATAGCAGCTTGAGCACTTGCTTCATCCTGATAATCAAAATTGAGACCATTGGTAGATTTAAGACTGTCTGTCACAGCTGGAACAGTGCTGACTACTGCTATCTTGCCACTCTGAGCCATAGAAGAGCCTTGGAGATAGCCAATTCCTCCAGAGAGACCGATAAACAAGAATGGTGAAATCACCATAAAGAAGAAACTCCACGATTTGACATGTCGAAGATAGGTTTCCTTCATTACAACCCACATATTTCTCATACTTCCACCCCTGATTCTAGTTTAAAGATTTCATCGATTGTTGGCGCTTGCTGGTCAAAGGTTGCGATATATTGCCCTTGAGTCAAGATTGGGAAAAGTTCCCTTCCAGCGCTCTCATCCTCCAAGATCAATTTCCAACTACCTTGTTTGGTCAAGCTCACCTGTTTGACATGAGGAAGGTTTTCCAATTCTTCCTTGCTTCGTTCACTTGAAACAAAGAGACGCGTTTTCCCGTATTGATTGCGGACATCCTGAACTGGTCCATGCAAGACCACACGACCATCTCGAATCATGAGAATATCGTCACAAAGCTCCTCGACGTTGGTCATGACATGGTCAGAAAAGATAATGGTTGCCCCACGTTCTTTTTCTTGAAAAATGACTTGCTTGAGCAATTCTGTATTGACAGGGTCCAAGCCACTGAAAGGCTCATCCAAGATAATCAAGTCTGGCTCATGAATCAAAGTAATGATGAGCTGAATCTTCTGCTGATTTCCTTTTGACAGACTCTTAATTTTATCTGTCAGCTTCCCTTTCACTTCCAACCTCTTCATCCATTGAGGGAGTTTTTCCTTGACCTCCTTGGCATCCATACCTTTTAGAGTCGCCAAGTAACGAACTTGTTCAAGGACTGTCAATTTAGGCATGAGACTGCGTTCTTCAGGCAAATAGCCAATCCGAGCATAGGTCTCTTGACGAATATCCTGCCCATCCAGACTGATTTCTCCTTGATATTCTAAAAACTTCAAAATACTGTGGAAAATCGTTGTCTTCCCAGCACCGTTTTTCCCGACTAGTCCCAAAATACGACCTGGTCGCGCTTGAAAGTCAATACCAAACAAAACTTGCTTAGGTCCAAAACTTTTCTCTAGACTTCTTACTTCTAGCATCTTTCACCTCCGAAATGTCTTGCACTCATTATACTCCTTTTTGATAGCCTTTACAATAATTTCTGTCCATTTTTATCATCCTCATTTTAGTAAAAAATCTTAGTGTACTTTGAGTTATGAGTACATTATACACTGGTAAACTCCAATTTATCTTCTCTGTTCCTCAACTGTCTATTTTTGATCCTGAATTGTTATTTGAAAAGTAAAAATCCACCCCGAAGGATGGATTGATGAGTTAACGTACTTCTGCATTCACTTTTTCTTCGAGTGATGCTTGGATTTTTTCCATATAGCGTGCGACTTCTTCGTCCGTTAAGCTGTCTTCTGGATTTTGGAAGGTCAAGCTATAGGCCATTGACTTCATACCAAGTCCCAATTTTTCACCTGAGAAGACGTCAAAGAGTTTGATATCTGTCAAACGTTTCACTCCTGCAGCTTGGATCGCGTCCACAACCTCTTGATGAGTGACTTCTGCCTTGAGGAGTAGAGCCACGTCACGGCTGACTGCTGGGAATTTCGTGATTTCCACAAATGGAGCAGCAGGTTGAAGGGCTACTTCGATGGCTGAAAGGTTGAGCTCAGCTACATACGTTTCTGGAATATCGTAGGCCTTAGCAGTAACTGGATGCACTTGGCCAAGAAAACCAAGAGCTTGGTCACCGAGTGAAATCATAGCTGTACGACCTGGATGAAGGCTAGCGATTTCAGATGTTGCTGTATAGGTTACTTGGAGTCCCAAACGAGTAAAGAGGGCTTCAAGGATTCCCTTAGCATAGAAGAAATCAACTGGAACTGCTGCTGTTTGGAAATCTTTTTCAGCAACCAAGCCTGTCAAGGCAAAGGCAAAGCTGTTGATCTCATTTGGAAGTTCTTCTTTTGGATTTCCTGTTTGTTCAAAGACTTTTCCAATCTCGTAAAGGGCCAAGTTTTTATTCTTACGAGCTACGTTATAAGCCACCGTATCAAGGATACCAGAAATCATATTTTGACGGAGGACAGAACGGTCCACTGTCATTGGCCACATGAGTTCAGTAAGGTTACTTGGTTGAGCCGTAAACTCAACTGCTTTTTCAGGAGTTGTTAGAGCATAGGTGATGATTTCTGTCAAACCTGCTCCTTCAGCAATCGTACGAACCTGACGGCGGAGTTTTTGTGTGGCTGTCAATTCGCCAGCTGTCCCATCGTCTTTTGGAAGGCTGGTTGGCAAGCGGTCATATCCATAGATACGAGCGATTTCTTCAAAGAGGTCTGCCTCGATTGTGATATCCCAACGACGACGTGGGACGCTGACTGTAAAGCTATCTGCATTTCCAGAAAGGCCAAAGCCAAGACGACGGAAAACATCTTCGACATCAGCGTATGAAAGCTCAGTTCCGAGGACACGGTTAACGTCTGCAAGAGTTGAAGAAACTTCCACATCAGAAGAATCAAGTTCACCCGCTGAAACGATACCTTTACGCACCGTCGCACCTGCAAGCTCTGCAATCATGCTAGCTGCCGCATCAAGGGCTTCGTTAACAGTTGCCACATTGATACCTTTTTCAAAGCGAGAAGATGACTCAGAACGAAGGTTGAGGCGACCACTGGTCTTGCGGATAGATTTTCCATTGAAGACTGCAGCTTCAAGGACAACACGACTAGATTTTTCAGAGATTTCTGTTGCTTGACCACCCATAACACCGGCAAGGGCTACTGGCTTGTCAGCGACAGTAATGATTAGGTCATTCACGTCCAAGTCACGTTCTTCACCATCTAAAGTCACCAATTTTTCACCAGCACGCGCTACACGTACACGGATGTCACTCCCTTCAAAGGTATCCAAGTCAAAGGCATGCATTGGTTGACCAAAGTAGAGCAGAATGTAGTTGGTCACGTCCACTACGTTATTGATTGGACGGATTCCTTCGTTCATGAGAAGGTTTTGCAACCATTGTGGACTTGGTGCGATGGTCACATTGTCCAAGATACGAGCTGCATAGTAAGGCGAATTGTCTGTTTCAATGCCTACAGAAAGTGCATCTGTAGCGGCTTCGTTTGTTTCTGTTAAATCAAATTCTTTAAAATTGACTGCCTTGTCATAGATAGCTGCTACTTCGTGAGCCACCCCACGCATAGAAAGGGCATCCGCACGGTTAGGGGTGATTGAAAGTTCGATGATTTCATCATCCAAGTCTAGATATGAGAAGACTTCCTCACCTGGAACTGCGTTTTCAGGCAAGATTTGGATGCCATCTGCGAATTCCTTAGGCACAACTGAATCAGAAATTCCCAATTCGCCAAGAGAACAGATCATTCCAAGTGACTCTAAACCACGGATTTTTCCTTTTTAATTTTGTAGTTGTCAGCGATACGAGCTCCCGGAAGTGCCACCATAACCTTGATACCAGCACGCACATTCGGTGCACCACAAACGATTTGGCGGGCTTCTTCTTCGCCAACGTTAACCTGACAAACATGAAGGTGAGTTTCTGGAACATCTTCGCAAGACAAGACCTCACCGACGACAATTTTTGAGAGACCAGCAGCAGGTGATTCCACACCTTCTACCTCGATCCCTGTAGTTGACATTTTTTCAGCCAACTCTTGTGATGGAACATCAATGTCCACCAATTCTTTTAACCATTTATAAGATACAAGCATAATTTAGTTCTCCAGAATGACAGTTGCCTCTCTGGTTCTTTTCCTTTCCTATCATTTCAATAGAAGAATCATCTTCTTACCTTAATTTCTTTTTCAGTAACCAATCCGTATCTACTTTTTGACCAACCATAAAATGATGTTGGCTAAATTTTTCAAAACCATATCGATTATAAAATGCTTGAGCTTTTGTATTATGCTCCCAAACACCTAGCCAAGCCCAAGAAAAACTATTTTTTGTAGCAAGTTCCAGAGCAAATTCAAAAAGCTGCTTACCAAGTCCAAATCCTTGGAATTTTTGTAGCACATAGAGGCGTTGAATTTCAAAAGCGTCCTCTAATTCTCTCTCAGTTTGAGCACTTCCCCAGTTGACTTTGAGAAAACCAGCTATCTCCTCTTCATGCATAATGAAATAGGTTTCAGAGTCAGGATTTCCCAACTCAGTTGACAAAGTTTTCAGACTATAAGACTCTTCAAAGTATTCCTGTAACTGCTCTTCCGTATTATCATGCGCAAATGTTTCACGAAAGGTTTGTTTGGCAATTTTAGCCAACACCTCAACATCTGCCATTTCTACTTTTCTAATCATTATTTAAACTGTTCTGAGAAGCGGACATCTCCTTGGTAGAATCCACGGATATCGTTGATTCCGTAACGGAGCATGGCTACACGCTCTTGTCCAAGACCAAAGGCAAATCCAGAGTAAACAGTAGCATCGATACCACTCATCTCAAGGACTCGTGGGTGAACCATACCGGCACCCATAATCTCAATCCAACCAGTTTTCTTACATACGTTACAGCCTTCTCCACCACACTTGAAGCAAGAAACATCCACCTCAACAGATGGCTCTGTGAATGGGAAGTAAGATGGGCGCAGACGGATCTGACGCTCTTCACCAAACATTTTTTGAACAATCAATTGAAGCGTCCCCTGAAGGTCAGCCATAGAGATATTTTTCCCAACTACCAATCCTTCGATTTGGTGGAACTGGTGACTATGGGTCGCATCGTCCGTATCACGACGGAAGACACGCCCTGGTGAGATCATCTTCAAAGGCCCTTTTGAAAAATCATGGGCGTCCATAGCACGCGCCTGAACTGGAGACGTGTGAGTACGAAGCAAGATTTCTTCTGTGATATAGAAAGTGTCCTGCATATCACGAGCTGGGTGATCTTTTGGAAGGTTCATACGTTCAAAGTTATAATAGTCTTGCTCCACTTCAAAACCATCCACGACTTGGTAACCCATCCCAATGAAAATATCTTCGATTTCCTCACTGGTTTGTGTCAAAACGTGGCGGTGACCAGTCGCAACTGGACGACCTGGAAGCGTCACATCGATGCTCTCGCTAGCTAATTGTGCAGCTACTTTCTTTTCTTCCAAAAGCTTAGCTGTCTCTTCGAAAGCAGCTGTCAAGACATCACGAGCTTCATTGACGTGTTTCCCGATAATTGGACGCATCTCAGCAGAGACATCTTTCATCCCTTTGAGGATTTCAGTAAGCGATCCTTTTTTACCAAGGACAGAAACACGCAAATCTTGCATCTCTTTTTCATTCTCAGCAGTAATCTGCTTTAAGCTAGCCAGCGTTTCTTCGCGAAGCGCTTTTAATTGTTCTTCAATAGTTGACATAATTCCTCCATCAGTCGCTCGTAGATAAAAAGAAAACCGCATGCCAAAAACTCCACTCGGAGCGTTGACACGCGGTACCATCCGTTTTCATCTGACAAGCCAGACCTTCATTTCTAAATCCATGCGCAAGTGAATTCACCCAGCTTTCATATAGAGAGCTTGCAGTCACGGCTCTCCTCCCTGATATACTTCCCTTGGGATACTAGTCTTGCAGATTTCTATTCAATTACTACTTAGTTTATCAGATTTTTAGTTAAAAAACAAGTTAGATTAGACTAATTTCAATACAAAACTCATTCCTTTTTCTGTTGCTCCATTTTCCACAAATCCAAGCGACTTGAAACATCTCCTAGAAGCATGATTGTAGGTGTAGATTTCCTTGACTTTCAATTCTTTCCAGCCTTTTACTCGAGCCAATTCAATCAAAGTACTTAGAATCTTTTTTCCAAGTCCTCGATGTTGGTAAGCGGGATTCCCAATCACAATGGGGAGACTATCCTGAGATAGTGTAACATCCCCAATTGGAAACCATTCTCCCTTCTTCTTGACTTCAATCCAAAAAAGCTCCCCATGCTGATCCAAATAGGAATACATGGCTTCCAAAGTTTCTTGACTGTAAGGAAGCTTCACCCCATCTACGAGGTAAACCAAGTCCACATTCTGATACCAAGCAAAAGCTTCCTCACAATGATTGACCTTACAATAAGGAACGAGACGTAGTGAATTATCTATTTGTAAAATCTGTTTCATCAGCTTTCCTTTTCAATAAGAGAGTTGCTGCTTGATTAAAACCATCACACCAGTTATACCATTTTGCTTCATACTCATCTTGAGCTAAGATATGATTTTTTAAATCCAGAACAGAGTAAATCTTTCTTTCCTCACAAGCTTGCACATAGAGGTGATATAGTTCATCACCACCATCTCTATCCCACTCAGCAGAAATCGTATCCCAACCTGCCAATAAAGCCTGATAAGCCCTGTGATGCCCATCTGTAATCAACAAGCAATTTCCAAATGCAAGAATACTAATTGGATCAACATTGTTTAGTTCTACCGACTGATAAAGCATCTGAATATCTTGCAACTTCTTTTCTGATAAGTATAGTTGAGTCGGATGAAGATCTGCTATATTGACTTTCATTTCTTTCTCCTCAAAGGAATTTGATACTCACTTCTGCTTGCCTTTAAATCGCCATTGGAAGCGGAGCTTATCGTAGAAAGGAAACTCGATAAACAGGACTCCCAAGCCTACACAGAGACTGGCAAGGACATCTGATGGATAGTGAACTCCTAGATAGACCCTTGATACCAGCACACTGACTAGGTAGAGTCCAAGGACGATTTGCACGATTTTTCTCCAGACTGGATTTTTCATCCGTTGACTGAGAATGACAATCAGAGATCCGACCATCAAGGTTACAGCCAGAGAATGCCCACTTGGGAAGGAAAACCCCTTCTCCTCAACCAAGTGTAAAATAGCTGGTCGTGGACGCTGGTAGACATTTTTAAAGGTCACAATTAAAAGACCTGCAAAAGCCAGATTTCCCAGCATGAAGAAACTTTCTATCTTCCACCGCTTACGATAAAAGATAAAAGCTATAATGACAACCCAAGTGATAATCACTGGGATATCAATCAGGCGTGTGATGGCTCGGAAAAGGACAGTCAAATAATCTGGAAAATCCCCACGAATAGCAGTCTGAATGGGTTGGTCAAAATTGACCAACATTTCAGGATAAAATTTGACCATATAGCCAAGAATAACGAAAAGTAAAAGGGCAAAACTGCCCTTCATTAAAAATGTTTGTTTATCTTTCATAATGTTTTAAGGTTGGTTTCAAAAGGACGTACAACAACCAGAATGAAACGGAAAAGATTACACCCTCAATCAAGTTAAAAGGTAATACCATGGTCATTAGGTAGTTGGAAAGTCCCAAAATTTTTCCAATATCAAAGTTAGCAAACTTAGCGTACAAAGGAACAGCGTAAACATAGTTGAGAACCAACATAGCCACAGTTAAACCAATAGTTCCAGCTAGAGATCCTAGTAGGAAACGAAGAGCTGTCCGTTCCTTTTTCCAAATCAAAGCAAATACGATGACAAAAACTCCCAAAGCTACGATATTCATCGGCAAACCAATGTAAGTATTCACTCCTTGACTATTAAGAAGCAATTTCAAGAGTGAGCGAAGCAAGAGAATTCCTAGAGCAGCAGGCAAATCCATGACCACCAGACCCACAAGGACTGGCAAGATACTAAATTCGATCTTGAGGAAGGACGCCGCTGGTAAAAGCGGAAAGTCAAAGTACATCAGCACAAACGAAATGGCTGATAGAATCGCAATGGTCGAAAGTCGACGTGTGTTTGTCATAACAGGTTCCTCCAATTTTCTATAAAATCAGAAGAAGTTAGAAAGGATCCCTCTATCTATTCTCACTTTTTATATCCCAAAAGTTCCCTCTCACTCTATTAAGGAAATTCAAGCAAGCGGTTACAGTTTAGCTATAAATCTATCAGAACAGACAAAGCTATTCTTTCGTCTTCTCCCATCCAGACTATACTGTCGGTTGTGGAATCTCACCACATCAGCTTGCGCTCGCGGACTTATTTGGCTAAAATAGGTAGTCAAATTTACCGCCGGTCGGGAATTTCACCCTGCCCTGAAGACTCTTTTATCATAACAAAAAACGCTTGCAAGCGCAAGCATTTTGTTCATTTTCATTTTCATTTTTTATTTCAATTTATCCACTTCATAGGTATGAACAAGCTCAAGACCTGAAAAGTTCTGCTGGCGGAGAGCTTCATAGACAATCATGCAGACGGTATTAGACACATTGAGACTGCGGACATGTTCATCATTCATAGGAATACGGAGAGCCTTCTCAGGATGTTCTCGCATAAAGTCCTCAGGCAAGCCCTTGTCTTCACGTCCAAAGAGAAAATAATGGTCCTCGTCAGTCGATAAATCCACCTCAGAATACACTTTCTCAGCAAATTTTGATATCAGATAGAGTTTTCCCTTCATCTGAGACATAAAATCTTCCAAACTGTCGTAAAAATAAATCTCTAGCTTATCCCAATAATCCAATCCAGCCCGCTTCATCTTGCGATCATCAATAGGAAAGCCCATAGGCTTGATGATGTGGAGGGGAGAATTGGTCGCAGCGCAAGTACGCGCGATATTACCTGTATTTTGTGGAATTTGAGGTTCAAATAATACAATGTGATTTGTCATGACTTGCTTCCTTTCACCATTGCAAAAAAATAGCCACACTGCTCGGAGTCAAGCTCAGCAAACAGCGTGGTTAAGGCATCGTTAACTTACCTCACAACAGGTTTGAAGTAAATCAGCGAAACTACTTTCTTAGTATAACACTTTCAGAATCATTGTCAATAGAAACGACTTGATTTTTTCAATTTTTTCAAGCTATTTCCAAGGGTTGTAAAATCGTCCCTGATTCTGCAAGATAAGTAGTAAACTAGCTACTAAAAAAGCGGCTGCCAAAAGCAAGGTAAGATAGTCTCCTTTTTTCAAGACCTGATAACTATACCAAGTGCGTTTTTTCTCTTTCCCAAAGCGCCGAAGTTCCATGGCTGTTGCAATGGTATCAATGCGTTCTAGCGAGCTAAAAATCAAGGGCGTAATAATGCGCAGATTGCCTTTGATTCGTTGCATAAGAGAAGCTTTCTTGGATAATTCCATCCCACGCGCCTCCTGAGACATCTTGATAGTAAAGAATTCTTCCTGCAAATCTGGAATATAGCGCAAGGTCAGGCTGACTGAATAGGCAATCTTATAGGGCACACCAATTTGATTTAAACTGGAAGCAAACTGACTAGGGTGGGTTGTCATCAAAAAGATAATAGCCAGAGGAATAGTGCAAAGGTACTTAATAGCCAAATTTAGCAGATAAAAGAGCTCTTGACTGGTCAGAGTGTAGGCACCGATTCCCTGCCAAATCACACTTCTCTCTCCGTAAAGTCCAACCCCATACTCGGGAGAAAAGAGATAGACCATCAAAACGTTTAAAACGGCAAATACCGTCGCAAAAACGGCTACAAAGGAAACATCTTTAAAACGGATTTCTGACAAATAGAGGAGAAAGACCGAAAAGATGGCAATCAGAACAAGCAGTCTGGTATCATAGCTAATCATGGCCGCCAATGATACGAGAATGAAAAAGAGGAGTTTCCCAGCGCCTGACAAGCGATGAATCACAGTATCTCTATGCTGGTAACCGATTAATTTAGCTTGCATCCTTCTCTCCTTTCTTTGTAAAACGCCGTTAAAGCAAGTGGATCCACATCTAGTTTCTTGGCCAAGTTAAAGATTGAAGTTTCTTTTAGATTGGCTTTTACTAACAGCTCAGGATTGCTCAACAGACTAGCTGGATCAGTATCGGCAATCAGCTCCCCATCCACCATGACAAGAGCACGATCAGAATAATCCAGCATCAATTGCATATCATGAGTAATCATGACAATCGTATGCCCTTTTTGATGTAACTCTTCGAGAAATTCCATAATCTCAGTATAGTTCTTCTGGTCTTGACCTGCTGTCGGTTCATCTAAGAGGATAATTTCAGCTCCTAAAACCAAAATCGAGGCAATAGTGACACGTTTTTTCTGTCCAAACGAAAGGGCAGAAATGGGCCAATTACGGAATTCATAGAGACCACAGATTTTCAAGGTTTCATAGACTCTCGTTTCAATTTCCTGCTCGTCCACACCTCGCAAACGAAGTCCCAGAGCCACCTCATCAAAAATCATATTGGTTGAAATCATTTGATTAGGATTTTGCAGCACATAGCCTACTCGTTCCGCCCGCTCTGCAACAGAATCTCCTTTGATATCCTGTCCTGCCCAAAGATAGTAGCCTTCCGTCTGAATAAAGCTACTTAAGGCCTTGGCTAGGGTTGACTTCCCTGCCCCATTTTTTCCGACAATAGCAATCTTTTCACCCTTTTTAATATCCAAATGTAGGGACTTTAAAATCGGTCTATCATCATAAGAAAAAGACACGTCCTCTAATTTAAAGAGTGACTGCAATTCTGGGGTTTCTTTTGCCAGTTCATTCTTCAACTGAACCTGACCTTTTGAGATAGACAAGTTATCCAGATCTGCTAATTGTTCTTCCTTGACTAAATCCACACCCAATTGACGGAGAGTGGTTAGATAAAGGGGTTCTCGGATTCCATTTTGAGTCAATAAATCAGTCGCCAGTAGTTGGTCAGGGCTCCCATTAAAGAGAATACGACCGTCGTTTATCAAGACAATCCGATCCACAGGGCAATGCAGAACATCCTCCAAACGATGCTCGATAATAAGAGTCGTCGTCCCCTCTTCCTTATGAATCTGGTCAATCAATTCGATAATATCCTGACCTGACTTGGGATCCAGATTAGCGAGTGGCTCATCAAACAAAAGAATCGGACTCTCATCAATCAAGACACCAGCCAGACTGACTCGCTGCTTTTGTCCTCCTGATAAATCCTGGGGACGCTGAGACAGTAAAGAAAGAAGGTCCAGCTTTTCAGCCCATTTATGAACACGGCTTTTCATCTCTTCTAGATTTGTTACATCATTTTCTAGAGCAAAAGCCAAGTCCTCTGCCACGGACAAGCCGATAAACTGCCCATCTGTATCCTGCAAAACTGTACTGACCAGATGAGATTTATCGTAGATGCTCATATCAAAGGCTGCTTGCCCCTTGATCAAAAATTCTCCAGAAGTCAGACCCTTATAAATATTGGGAATAATCCCATTCAAACACTGACCCAAGGTAGACTTGCCTGATCCAGATGGACCAACAATTAAGACTTTCTCTCCCTTGTAAATGGTCAAGTCTACCCCTTGCAAGGTCGGTTCTTGTTGCGTTTCATACTGGAAAGAGAAATCCTTCCACTCAATTATAGCTTCTTTCATCTTACTCTCTTCATTCGCTTCTTAGACTTCTATTTTATCATAAATCAATCCCTTCTTGCAGTCTCTTCTCTTAAAAACTTAGCTCCAAAAAGAGTCCTAGCCTAGCTTGCTTACCCGACTAGCCTATAAACAGCAAAAAGACTGGTTCCCCAGCCTTTTCCTTTATGTTAATCCTTTTTCAAACTTCCTGAACGAGTCTGCGTACGTGAATAAGCTAGCAAGAGAAGGGTACCTGCGATAGCTACAGTTACAGCATTAGCAATTCCCGCAACAATCCCTTGGGCAAATACTTTTTCTGCCGCTTCTTGATAAATCACAACATCTCCAAGTGGTGCCAAGACACCCCAAACAAGAGCATTTGCAACAATCTGAATGAGGTTAAAGAAGACAATATCCTTCAACTCAAAAACACCCTGTGTTACTCGAATGTATTTTCTAAATAGTCCGACGGCTAAACCAAAGAGACCACTAGCAATAATCCAAGTCCACCAAAGACCGTAGCCAGCAAGAGAGTCCTTCACTGCATGACCAATTAAACCAACAAGTAATCCCACTAGAGGGCCAAAAATGATAGACAAGAGGCTCTGTACCGCATACTGAAGCTGGATGCTTGTATTTGGAACAGGTGTCGGAATGCTGATCATCCCGATGACAACAAAGAGCGCAGCTCCAACACCGATAGCAACAACTTGTTTAATTGATTGATTTTTCATCTATATTCTCCTATTTTATGATTCTATTTTCTTTATTTCAATGGTCCAAGATGAACCGACACCTACATTATAGGCCTTGGCAAAGGAACCTTGGTTGATAGCCAGACCTAAACGATAGAGGGAGTTGATGTAAAGGATGGGTTGCCCAATTCTCACATCTGCAAATGATTTGCCATAAACAACCTGATTTTGATAGACCAGCATATCAGCGTGATAGATAGTCACTTCAAAACGGTCACCGAATGCTGGTTCCAGTTTGTAAAACTCTTCTCGCGTGATAGAGGTCCAAAGCGAACCAAAACGCACATCCAGAATATCAATAGCTCCCTTCACCAGATGATCTTCTATGATAGTCTCTACGACTGGAAGCTCTACAATCTGATCCACACTGAGCTCTGGCCCCACTTCCTCAAAAGAAATGTGACCACTGGCCAATTTAGCACCAGTATAGGCATAGACATCACGACCGTGGAAGGTATAAGAATGCTCTGTATTTTGACGTCTATTGGCCACCTCAGAAATCTCACGGATGGCTAGAATGCCAACGTGTTTCTTGATAAAAGAAAGAGTTCCATTGTCTGGCGTGACAATGTATTGATTTTTTGCAGTCTTGGCAACCACACTCTTACGTTTCGAGCCGACACCTGGATCGACCACCGATACAAATGTCGTTCCCTCAGGCCAGTAATCCACTGTCTGAAAGAGACGATAGCTCCCCTCAAAAATATTATAAGGCGTGATATCGTGCGTCAAATGATGAATTTTTAAGGTTGGAGATTCTTCTAAAGCCACTCCAATCATAGCCGATACCGCACCATCAACCAGACCAAAGTCTGATTGTAATACCAGTAAATTATTATTCATTTTATCTCCTTATATATCCTTTATCATACCATATTTCAGAGAAAGTCGCTAATAGCTATTTCAATTGCTTAGGGTATAGTTTTACCTTATAGCAAAATTTCACTAAAAGCTCTTGTTATTAGCTAGTAGGTGCATTTTTTCTTGAAAAAAGGTATGATAGTTACATCATGAAAAAGTAGGTTTTATTATGAAAATTATCCTTGTCGGAGGGGGAAAAGTTGGTTTTGCCCTCTGTCGCTCCTTGGTTGCAGAAAAGCATGATGTTTTGCTGATTGAGCAAGACGAAGCTGTCCTCAATCATATTGTTAATCGCTTTGATATCATGGGTATCCTTGGTAACGGAGCCGATTTTACAATCCTTGAGCAAGCCAGTGTCCAGGATTGTGATATCTTTATCGCCCTGACTGAGTACGATGAAGTGAACATGATTGCAGCCGTTCTAGCCAAAAAAATGGGAGCTAAAGAGACCATCGTTCGGGTGCGGAACCCTGAATATTCTAACTCTTATTTCAAGGAAAAGAATATTCTCGGTTTTTCTCTTATCGTTAACCCTGAGCTCTTGGCTGCCCGCGCTATCGCGAATATCATTGACTTCCCCAACGCCCTATCTGTCGAACGTTTCTTTGGTGGACGCGTTAGCCTCATGGAATTTGTCGTCAAATCCACTAGCTGTCTTTGCCAAATGCCCATTTCTGATTTTCGGAAAAAATTTGGCAATGTCATTGTTTGTGCGATAGAAAGGGATCATCAAATTATCATTCCAAGCGGTGATATGACTGTACAGGATAAAGATAGAATCTTTGTCACTGGTAACCGTGTTGACATGATGCTCTTCCATAATTATTTCAAGTCTCGTGCCGTGAAGAGTCTTCTTATTGTTGGAGCTGGTAGAATTGCCTATTATCTACTAGGTATCCTCAAAGACAGTCGTATCGATACTAAGGTTATTGAAATCAATCCTGAAATCGCTAGCTTCTTTAGCGAGAAATTCCCAAATCTCTACATCGTTCAAGGAGATGGTACCGCAAAAGATATCCTGCTGGAAGAAAGTGCTCAAAACTATGATGCCGTTGCGACTCTAACAGGAGTCGATGAGGAAAATCTGATTACCTCTATGTTCCTTGACAGGGTAGGTGTACAAAAAAATATTACTAAGGTCAATCGTACCAGTCTCCTCGAGATTATCAATGCGCCTGATTTTTCAAGTATCATCACACCTAAAAGTATTGCTGTAGATACAATCATGCACTTTATTCGTGGTCGGGTTAATGCCCAGTATTCAGACCTTCAAGCCATGCACCATCTAGCCAATGGCCAAATCGAAACCCTGCAATTCCATATCAAGGAAGCCAATAAAATGACTGCCAAACCTCTTTCTCAACTCAAACTGAAAAAAGGGGTTCTTATAGCAGCCATCATTCGAAAGGGCAAAACTATTTTCCCTACTGGGGAGGATATGCTGGAAGTTGGAGACAAGCTCCTAGTAACAACTTTGTTGCCAAACATCACCAAGATTTATGACTTGATTGCGAGGTAAGAAATGAATAAAAGTATGATTCGTTACCTCCTTTCAAAATTACTTTTGATTGAAGCTGCTCTTCTCTTGGTTCCTGTAGCTGTTGCTATCTATTACCGTGAATCGATCCAAGTCTTTACAGCCCTCTTTACAACGATTGGGATTCTCGTATTACTAGGCGGTTCAGGAATTTTACAAAAGCCAAAAAATCAACGGATTTATGCCAAGGAGGGAGTCTTGATTGTGGCCCTCTGTTGGATCCTTTGGTCCTTCTTTGGTGGTCTCCCCTTTGTCTTTGCTAGACAAATTCCCAGCGTTATAGATGCCTTTTTTGAGATCAGTTCTGGCTTTACAACTACTGGAGCAACTATTCTGAATGACGTTTCAGTTCTCAGCCGTTCCCTCCTCTTCTGGCGAAGTTTTACCCACTTGATTGGAGGGATGGGAGTGCTTGTTTTTGCACTTGCTATTATGGATAATGCCAAGAATAGTCACCTAGAAGTGATGAAGGCTGAGGTACCTGGCCCTGTTTTTGGTAAAGTAGTATCCAAACTAAAAAACACTGCCCAGATTCTCTATCTCCTTTATCTAGCTCTCTTCTCCCTCTTTGTCATCATCTATTATCTGGCTGGCATGCCCCTATTTGATAGTTTTGTCATTGCTATGGGGACAGCAGGTACAGGAGGTTTTACCGTCTATAACGACGGGATTGCCCACTATGGTAGCTCACTGATTACCTATCTGGTTAGTATCGGAGTTTTGGTTTTTGGGGTAAATTTCAATCTCTACTACTACCTTATGCTCCGTCGCGTCAAGGCCTTCTTTGGAGATGAAGAACTTCGAGCTTACTTGGTCATTGTACTGCTTTCTACAGGCTTGATTAGCCTCAATACCCTCTATCTCTATCCAGGATTTTCAAAGAGTTTTGAAATGGCCTTCTTCCAGGTTTCCAATATCATTACAACGACTGGTTTTGGTTACGGAGATATTACCAACTGGCCCCTCTTCTCCCAGTTTATCCTTCTCTTCCTCATGGGAATCGGTGGTTCTGCTGGTTCAACCGCAGGTGGACTCAAGGTTATTCGAGGCCTTATCCTTTCAAAAATTGCTAAAAATCAGATTTTGTCAATCCTATCGCCCCACCGTGTTTTGACCCTCCATGTTAATAAAACGGTGATTGACAAAGATACCCAGCATAAGATTCTCAAGTACTTTGTCATCTATTCTATGATTTTACTAGCACTTATCTTTATTGTCAGCCTAGATAGCAATGATTTTCTGGTTGTGACCAGTGCTGTCTTTAGCTGTTTCAATAATATCGGGCCTATTCTAGGAACCACTTCTAGTTTCTCAATCTTTAGTCCTATCTCAAAAATTCTCCTCTCCTTTGCAATGATTGCAGGGCGCTTGGAGATATACCCAATCCTACTTCTCTTTATGAAGAGGACTTGGTCTAAGAGATAAAATACGACCACACCTTGTGTCTTACAAAGTGTGGTGTTTTTATTTTCAAATACTTCCCGAAACTCAACAAGTATCTTTGAATCCTGGTCAGACATTTTAGTGCCTAACTTATACTCAATGAAAATCAAAAAGCAAACTAGGAAGCTAGCCATAGGTTGCTCAAAGCACCGCTTTGAGGTTGCAGATAAAGCTGACGTGGTTTAAAGAGATTTTCGAAGAGTATTAAGGAATTTAAGAACCCAAAAAACAACCCTCAGTCGACTGACCGAGGGTTCCTTATTTCATTATTATTCAATAACTTGATTAGCTCAACGCATCCAAGGCATCATCCATTGAAAGAACTTCGTGGAAGACACGTTGTGTCAATTCAGTTTTTTGTTCTGGTGTGAGGTATTTAGTGTTTACACAATATCCAGAGATACGTACGATAACGTCTTCACCTGACATGATCTTTTCGTAAACATCGTTCAAGTCCATAACGTTCAAGTTAACGTGTTGTCCACCGTTTTCGAAGTAACCATCAAGGATTGTTACCAAGTTATCAACTTGTTCGTCACGAGTCTTACCAAGAGCGCGAGGTGATACTTGTGTAGTCAATGAGATACCATCAGCTGCATAACTAAAGTCAAGGCTAGAAAGTGAGTTCAAGTTTTGCAACCATCCACCTTTAGCTTTGTTAGATGGGTTAGCACCTGGTGAGAAGAATTCAAGTTTAGACAAGTTCACAGAACCATCTTCGTTGAGGTATACACCTTTGTGAACTGGTGAGTTACCAGTTTGTTTAGAGTAAGCAACGTTAGATGTGATTGTCAAAAGTGATACTGTAGCTTCAGCGTCTTTGTAAAGTTTGTGGCTACGTAGACGAGTTGTGTAAGCTTCGATCAACCATTCTGCCAATTCGTTTGAACGTGGGTCATCTTCACCCCAACGTGGGTATTCTCCGATTGTTTCGTAATCGTAGATGTAGCCATTTTCATCACGGATTGGTTTAACTGTAGCGTATTTGATAGCTGCCAATGTATCAACAGTGTTGGCAAATCCACAGATACCGAATCCCATGTTCGCACGTTGTTTAGTTGGCAAGAAGGCCATTTGAACAGCTTCGTAGTTGTACTTATCAGTCATGTAGTGAATGATGTTCAAAGCATCTACGTAAGTATCAGTCAACCAGTCAAGAGATTTTTCAAAGTTAGCTTTAACTGATTCAAATTCAAGAACTTCGTCACGGATTGGTTCGATGTCAAATACTTTGTAGTCTTTGTGAACATCGTCGTAACCACCGTTCAAACCAGTAAGAAGGGCTTTCAATACGTTTACACGAGCACCGAAGTACTGGATGTTATGGCGTTGTTCTTCATTTTCTGGGTCAAGTGGAGACACACAGCATGAGATACAGCTCATTTCACCATATCCGTCTTTAGCCATTGTTGTTACACCTTCGTATTGGATAGAAGAGTGTTTGTGGCTCATGTGCATACAGTAGCGACGGAAGTTGTATGGCAATTTATCAGTCCAAAGAACTGTCAAGTTTGGTTCTGGAGAGTTACCGATGTTGTCAAGTGTGTTCAAGAAACGGTAGTCCATCTTAGTAACACGGTGACGACCGTCGTTACCCATACCAGCCATAGAAGTTGTGATGAATGTTGGGTCACCTGAGTACAATTGATCATAAGCTTTTGTACGAGCAAATTTAACTGTACGAAGTTTCATAACGAAATCATCAACGAATTCTTGGATTTCTGATTCAGTAAATGTACCACGAGCAAGGTCACGTTCTGCAAAGATGTCCAATACGATTGGCACACGTCCTAGGGATGTAGCAGCACCGTTGATAACACGGCAGACAGACATGAAGGCGATGTTAACCCATTGGATAGCTTCTTTAACGTTCATAGCTGGTTTGCGAACATCAACTCCGTAAAGATCACCCAAGCGAACAACTTGTTGCAATGCTTGGTATTGAAGGTTGATTTCTTCACGAAGACGGATTGTTTCTTCATCGATTTCTTCGATTGCATTCCAGTCGTTTACTTTTTCTTGCATCAAGTAGTCTGCACCGTAAAGAGCAAGACGTGCGTAAACACCGATGATACGTCCGCGTGAGTATGCATCTGGAAGACCAGTTACAGTGTGTGCGTGACGAGCGCGACGGATGTTTGAAGTGTAGGCACGGAAAATACCGTCGTTAACTGTTGTTACGTATTTAGTAAAGATTTCGTGAACAGCTGGATCTGGTTCGTATCCATTTTCTTTCAAAGTAGTTTCAGCCATACGGATACCACCTTTTGGCATGAAGTTCAATTTGAAGAGTTCATCGTTTTGGATACCGAAGATAACTTCGTTTTCTTTATCGATAAATCCTGCTGGGATATCAGCGATAGATGTTGGACGAGTGTCCATTGGGAAACGAGTTTCTTCGTAGTGAGCCTTAGTTTCTTCTACAATTTTTTTGATGTGAAGTGAACGTTCTGTTGGTCCTGCAAGGAAGCTTTCGTCTCCATCATAAGGTGTGTAGTTAGCTTGTACGAAGCGTGATACACTTGCTTTTTCTTTCCAATCTACGCCTTTGAAGCCTTCCCAAGCTTTGTCAAAAATATCTTGTGCTTCAACAACTGTCTTAACAACCATGTTAATGTCCTCTTTTTTCTTTCTAGTAACAACCATCTGTTACATTCATGAGACAAGTATACCATACAGTAATCGTTTTCAACAAGTAGAAAATCCCTTTTTTTACACTTTCTTTTCTAAAACAGTCTATATTTTGTTCCAAACTGTATTATATTTTTGAAAAAATTATACCCTTTTTTCTTTTTTTCAGAAAAAAGGGTATAATAAAAGAAAATAAGCAGTAAAAAGGGGGCTAGGCATGTTGATTTTTCCTTTATTAAATGATTTGTCAAGAAAAATCATCCATATTGACATGGATGCCTTTTTTGCTGCGGTGGAAATCAGAGATAATCCTAAACTCAGAGGAAAACCTGTCATTATCGGCAGTGACCCTCGGCAAACAGGTGGGCGTGGTGTCGTTTCCACTTGTAGCTATGAGGCGCGAGCTTTTGGTGTCCATTCAGCCATGAGCTCTAAGGAAGCCTATGAGCGTTGTCCCCAGGCCGTCTTCATCTCAGGAAATTATGAAAAATACAAGGCTGTGGGACTCCAGATTCGAACTATCTTTAAGCGCTATACAGATTTGATTGAACCCATGAGCATTGACGAAGCCTATTTGGATGTAACAGAAAATAAACTCGGCATCAAGTCAGCGGTCAAAATTGCTCGCCTCATTCAAAAAGACATCTGGCAAGAACTCCATCTAACTGCTTCCGCAGGCGTTTCTTATAACAAATTCTTGGCTAAAATGGCCAGCGATTATCAAAAGCCACATGGTTTGACAGTGATTCTACCTAACCAGGCTGAGGACTTTCTCAAACAAATGGATATTGCTAAATTTCATGGAGTAGGAAAAAAGACAGTCGAACGTCTTCATCAAATGGGTGTTTTTACCGGCGCTGATTTGCTTGAAGTCCCTGAGGTAACCCTAATAGACCGCTTTGGCAGACTGGGCTACGACCTTTATCGAAAGGCTCGTGGTATCCACAATTCCCCCGTCAAATCCAATCGCATCCGTAAATCAATCGGCAAGGAAAAAACCTATGGGAAAATTCTCCGTGCCGAGGAAGACATCAAAAAAGAGCTGACTCTCCTATCAGAACGAGTCGCTCTCAATCTCAATCAACAAGAGAAAACTGGAAAAATTGTCATTCTGAAAATCCGCTACGAGGACTTTTCAACTCTTACTAAACGAAAAAGTCTTTCTCAAAAAACACAGGATGCTAGTCAGATAAGCCAAATAGCCCTGCAACTCTATGAAGAATTAAGCGTGAAAGAAAGAGGTGTCCGCCTGCTGGGGATTACCGTGACTGGATTTTAATACTTTTCGAAAATCTCTTCAAACTACGTCAGCTCTATCTGCAACCTCAAAACAGTGTTTTGAGCAACCTTTGGCTAGCTTCCTAGTTTGCTCTTTGATTTTCATTGAGTATAAAACCTTGAAGAGGTTCCCCTTCAAGGTTTTTCTTATACAAATAAACGAACAAAGCTATACAGTAGCAAGACACTACCAAGGACAATACGATATTTACCAAACATCGTAAAGTCGTGTTTTTTAACATAGCTGGTCAAGAAGCGAATGGCAACCATGCTGACTGCAAAAGCGACGCCCATCGCAACCAAGAGCAAGAACAATTGCCCAAAGTTCAAGAGTTGTCCTGCTTTTACAAATTTGAAAATCTTTAAGGCACTAGCTCCAAACATAACAGGAATCCCTAGATAGAAGGTAAATTCTGTCACAACAGAACGACTGGTTCCATTTAACAAACCACCGACAATCGTTGCTCCAGAACGGCTTGTCCCTGGTAAAAGGGCAAGAACTTGGAAGAGGCCGATATAGAAGGCTGTCGTATAAGGAAGCTTGTCCAACTCTGTTACACTCGGCTCGATAGCACGAGCTTTATTGCGCTTTTCCAAATAGATAAAGGCAATCCCATAGATAATCAACATGAGAGCAACTGAAACCATGTTATGGAAGTGGGTATCAAACCAATCATCAAACTTAAATACTGCAAGCAAAGGTAAAGTGGCAACCAAGACCTTCAACCACAGTCTCCAAGTCTTACGAACTTCCTGCTTGTCCTTAGTCGGTTTGAAAGGATTGAGCTTGTTAAAGTAAATGACCATAACCGCTAAAATAGCACCAAGCTGAATCACGACATTAAACATGGACATAAAGGCTTCATTTTGATTTTGGTATTGGATAAATTCCTCTGCTAAAATCAAGTGACCTGTACTGGAAATCGGCAACCATTCCGTAATTCCTTCAACAATACCGAAGAAGATAGATTTTAAAATTTCAATAAGATACATAGATTACTCCTTTTTCTATCTTCCATTATAGCATATTTTTTCAGTCTGTGATAGCTCTCTTTAAAAGGCGCCGATACTGCCACCGCCTCCCCCTCCAGAGAAGCCACCGCCAGAACTTCCACTTCCAGAAGATACGGAATAGGTACTTGCTGTATTTGCGACACTAGCATAATGGCTCATTTGCGCGCTTGAATGATAAAACATACTATGCCAGCCATAAGCTACATAGAGGTTGATATCTGGATTTTCCACTTGAATATGATGAACCTTCATCAAATGACTAACCTTATCCGCATAGCCAAATAGGGTTGCATAGACCAAGAGGCGATTCCAGACTACAATACTTTCCAACTCTGCCTGATCCAATCGCGCAATCTCACGTAACATATTTTCAAAACTGGTCCAGAGGTAGTATACTTCTGCTCCTGCTTCATTTAGGACACCATCACGATTATCTAGCCGAAGCTTCCAATAATAGAAAACAGCCAAAACCAAACCTAGAAAACCAAGTATTGGCAAGGGGAAGTAAAGATAGCCATAAACATCCAAACTGTACAAGAACAAACCAAATCCGATAAATAGGGGCAAGATAGTCAAGACACCCATACCTACTTGCAAGGCCTTTTCCCCACCAGTTAAAGGACGATAATAATCTGGGAGCCCCCAGAAGGAAACTCGACTTCTCACTCCTTCTTGCATCTGGTTCAATACTTCTTCAAAAGAAGATTTGAGCTGACGCCCCTTTGCTTGAATCCGTTTTTCATCAGAGACTTTTGCTCTACGATAAAGACTATCAGATACCTTGTAATCCGCAAACAAATTGGAAAGAGTTTCTTCTTTTTTGCCTGAAAAAGCCAGATTTAGACAGTCTTTCTCAAAGCTTGACAAACCATCTTCTTTTACTAGCCTCAAACCAACTGCATCTCCTTCTGAAATGATAGAGACATTCCCACGGTCTATCACATCTAGCAAGGTAGCTTGAATAAGTTGGTCAAAGGTAAATTTTCCAGCTCCTTTTGTTAGAGGACTCACTTCCTCCAAGGAGGTCGAGTAGACAGCCTCTGATAATACCATAGGCTCTAATTCCATTGGTGGCTCATAGAGACGATGATTTTTAGCATATTTGACCGAAGGAGTAGTCTTTCTTCTATAAATAAAATAGAAGCAGACGCTCAGTAACAAGGAGATAGAAAGTATCGAAGGAAATACCCAAGTAAGGAGTTGTTTACTTTGATTTTTTTCTTTAACAATCGAGTCTTCTATCTTATTAAACTCTTCTAAATGATTCCCTTTCAAGCCCTGATCCCTAGCGCTAGCAAAATCAGTTCGAGGCCAATAGGCATGCAATTCAACTCCACGCTTAGACGGAAGATTGTCTAAACGAATAGTATAATCAATGTTACTCTTTTCAATCGTTCCTTCTTTAAAAAGTTTTCCTGTGTGGAAAAAGAGTTTTTCAGCCCCCTTATCACCCCTTACATGAAATTCAAACTTTCCAATAGCCCCTGAACTATCTGTTAAAGGTTGCCAATTTAATTCAGCGATATCATCATATAAAAAAGCAAATTCTTTAAGTTCCAGACAAGGTCAACTTCAACTGTGTCACCTTCCTGACCTGGATTATAAACTTTAACAGTATAACCATCTGCTCCCTCTATCACTTCGCTAGTAACGTCTGCTGGTTCAGCACCATTTTTCGCAGCCTGAACCTTTGGATGAGGATCAATGTCAAATCCACTAGGCATCTTGCCAGCACGTCCAAGTCCCACGATTTGTCCCTTAAAGTCTTCATCAAACCGATAAACTATCTTCTGTCTAAATTCTGCTGTATTGTCTGTATGAATATACAAATCCCCTTGATAGGAGTTTATCTTGAAATCAATGGCCAAAACAGAGAATGGCAGAAGGCAAAATAAGCCTAAGACCAGTAAGAAAAAAATTTTTTTCATCAACTAAGCCCCCTTTTTATCTTTGCTATCATTATATCATTTTTTCTCAAGTAAGGGCTTACCTGTATTGAAAAATAGAGTTTTTTTCGATAAAATAGGAGACGGTTATTTTTTAATAGATTGGAATAGGAGAAATCATGAAAAAAATATACTTATCTATTTTCACAAGTCTCTTGCTGATGCTGGGACTTGTCAATGTTGCTCAAGCCGATGAATATTTACGCATCGGGATGGAAGCAGCATATGCTCCCTTTAACTGGACCCAGGATGATGATAGCAATGGAGCTGTCAAAATCGATGGAACCAACCAGTACGCCAATGGATACGATGTCCAGATTGCCAAGAAAATCGCTAAGGACTTAGGTAAAGAACCTTTGGTTGTTAAAACTAAGTGGGAAGGATTGATTCCCGCCCTCACTTCTGGTAAAATCGACATGATCATTGCTGGTATGAGCCCAACCGCTGAACGCAAACAAGAAATTGCCTTTTCAAGCAGTTATTACACCAGTGAGCCCGTATTAGTAGTTAAAAAAGATTCTACCTATGCTAAAGCTAAAAATTTAAATGACTTCGACGGAGCTAAAATCACTTCACAGCAAGGTGTTTACCTTTATGACTTGATTGAACAAATACCAGGAGCCAAGAAAGAGACGGCAATGGGCGATTTTGCTCAGATGCGTCAAGCTCTTGAGGCTGGCGTTATCGATGCCTATGTTTCTGAACGTCCGGAGGCTTTAACTGCTGAAGTGGCTAATTCAAAATTTAAAATGATTAAACCAGAAACAGAATTCAAGACTGGAGAAGAAGATACAGCTATCGCCATTGGTCTTCGTAAAGATGATAATCGTATCAGTCAAATTAACGCCAGCATCGAAACCATTTCAAAAGATGACCAAGTTGCCTTGATGGATCGTATGATCAAGGAGCAACCTGCCGAAGCTACAACAACTGAAGAGACTAGCAGTAGTTTCTTTAGCCAAGTTGCCAAAATTCTTTCTGAAAACTGGCAACAGCTCTTGCGTGGTGCTGGTATCACTCTTTTAATCTCTATTGTCGGAACCATCATAGGTCTCATTATTGGACTTGCCATCGGTGTCTTCCGTACTGCCCCTCTCTCTGAGAATAAAGCTATTTATGGTCTACAAAAACTAGTTAGTTGGATTCTCAATGTCTACATTGAAATTTTTCGTGGTACACCAATGATTGTTCAATCGATGGTTATCTACTATGGAACTGCTCAAGCTTTTGGGATTAACCTTGACCGCACACTGGCTGCTATCTTCATCGTTTCAATCAACACCGGTGCCTACATGACTGAAATCGTCCGTGGCGGTATCCTAGCAGTTGACAAGGGACAATTCGAAGCTGCCACAGCTCTTGGCATGAGCCACAACCAAACCATGCGTAAGATTGTGCTACCTCAGGTTGTTCGCAATATCCTACCCGCAACTGGTAATGAATTTGTCATCAATATCAAAGATACATCTGTATTGAACGTTATCTCTGTTGTCGAACTGTATTTCTCAGGAAATACCGTGGCAACTCAAACCTATCAATACTTCCAGACATTTACAATCATCGCCGTGATTTACTTTGTCCTCACCTTCACTGTTACTCGCATCTTGCGCTTCATTGAACGAAGAATGGATATGGATACCTATACTACAGGTGGTAACCAATTGCAAACGGAGGAATTGAAATAATGACACAAGCAATCCTTGAAATTAAACACCTCAAAAAATCTTATGGACAAAACGAAGTATTAAAAGACATTTCTCTCACCGTCCACAAGGGAGAAGTTATTTCGATTATCGGAAGTTCAGGAAGTGGTAAATCAACCTTACTACGTTCCATTAACCTTCTTGAAACGCCAACCGATGGACAAATCCTTTATCATGGACAAAACGTCCTCGAAAAAGGATATGACCTCACGCAATACCGTGAAAAGTTGGGAATGGTTTTCCAATCCTTTAACCTTTTTGAAAATCTCAACGTTCTTGAAAATACAATCGTCGCTCAGACAACTGTCCTTAAACGCGAACGTGCAGAAGCTGAAAAGATTGCCAAAGAAAACTTGGAAAAAGTCGGCATGGGAGCACGCTACTGGCAAGCCAAACCAAAACAACTCTCAGGGGGTCAAAAACAACGTGTGGCCATCGCTCGTGCCCTCTCCATGAATCCTGACGCTATTCTCTTTGATGAACCAACATCAGCTCTCGATCCAGAAATGGTTGGAGAAGTCCTCAAAATCATGCAAGATTTGGCTCAGGAAGGCTTGACTATGATTGTAGTGACTCACGAGATGGAATTCGCCCGTGATGTCTCTCACCGTGTGATCTTTATGGATAAGGGTGTGATTGCTGAAGAAGGTAAACCAGAAGACCTCTTCACTAATCCTAAAGAAGACCGTACAAAAGAGTTTCTTCAACGTTATCTCAAATAAAAAGAAAAGGCTGCATCAACCGTGCAGTCTTTTTGTTATACTATAAATGAAAAGGCAGACTCTATTCAAGAATCCGCCATCATCCAAAGATTAATCTTCAAATTTTTCATGATTTTTATCATAGAAATCAATTAAACCTAGAGCCGTTTCAAACGAAATATTTTTTACTTTTGCACGCCCCTGCGCTAGAGCAATGATAGACATTTCACGCGCATTCGTTTCTTTAGAGATACGGTAGCCTGTGATCTTCTTATCACGAACCCAGCCAACAACTGATTCTACTTTTTCAAAGTTTGACTTAGCCATGTCCTTCTCCTATTTTCTTCTTTACGATATTTAATTGTATACGTTTTTATGTCTTTTGTCAATAAAAAAACATATATTCAATAAAATTAATGATTTATTTTTCTATTACTATCTTATTAAAGCTGATAATATATAGGTTTTTGCTTGCTATAAACCATTAGTAATTACCTTTAAAATAATTGCATTATTAACTCTTTTATTTGTAATAATATTCATATTTGCAAATACCAGTTTTTGATAAGTTAGACAGGTTTTATCTTCAACTTTATTCTACTTATCCAACTTTAAAAGGACATTTCTAATAGTGGAAGACTTTATCTCCACACTATTTCTAACTATTCTTTTTCTTCTCCTTCTTCGACTTTCTTCCTGTCTGTATAAGCACTTTTTCACTTGCTCAACTGGTACTATTTATTTACTTTATCAAGATTCCTTTTGTTTCTCCTACCTCATTAAAAGATGAGTAGTCAGTAAACTATTGTATTCTATCTTTCGACATTTTCTACTGCTTTTATCTTCTTAGTATTGATTATTTTTTCTATTTCCTATTATATTTAGCCAAATTTCATATTAGCTATATATAAAATAGTGGATTCTAAAAATACTCCTTATATATAATAAGTAATTTTACTCCCCTACTATAAACTGAATCAAAAAATAATAGGTACTATAATGACTTGTGATAGAAATAACGTAATCGATTTCCTAAGTCCATAGGAATCGCCCCCTTTCTTCACCCTCATTATAGCACCTATACATCAGTTGTGCAAATAATATGATATTTTTTTATTAGTCCTCAGACAAGCATATTATAGAGCGTTTCATTACCATTTAAGTTAATATAAGATGGATCAAAACCTTCCATTCGACGAATCAAGCCTGCATAATCATGCTTATCTGCCAAGGCAATCCCAATCAATACTGGGCCTGTCCCCTTGCTAGCTCGCTTGATATACTCAAAACGTGTGATATCATCATTTGGCCCCAAGATATCATTTACAAACTCACGCAAAGCCCCCGGACGCTGTGGGAAATTAACCACAAAGTAATGCTTGATCCCATCATAAATCAAGGCACGCTCTTCCATTTCCGGCATACGGTTGATATCATTATTTCCTCCAGAAATGATACAACAAATGGTTTTCCCCTTGATATATTCAGCTAAAACCTCTAAAGAGGCGATACTAGCCGCTCCAGCAGGTTCTGCGACAATACCTTGCTTAGAGTAAAGGTCAATCAAGGTTTCAGAAATCAATCCCTCATCGACACCTACTAAGGTTTGAACATGTTGACGAGTTGCTTCATAGGTCAATTGACCTACCTTTTGTACAGCAATCCCATCCGCAAATTTGTCAATTTCTTTGAGTTTAACAGGTCCACCAGCTTCAAAGGCAGCTTTCATGGAACGTGCCCCATTAGCCTCTACTCCGATAACTTCAATTTCTGGACTTGTTTCCTTGATATAAGTAGAAACCCCAGCAATGAGACCTCCGCCACCAACAGGAACCAAGACAGCATCAAAATCAATCGATTCTTTTCGAGCTTCTTCTAAAATCTCATAAGCAACTGTCCCTTGACCTGCCTGAACATGGGCATCATCAAAAGGATCAATAAAGGTACGATTTTCAGAAACTGTAAATTCTTGAGCTGCCTTGGCTGAGGCATCAAAGGTATCGCCAACTAATTTAATGGTCACGAAGTTCCCACCAAAAAAGCGAACTTGCCCAATTTTTTGTTGCGGAGTTGTAATTGGCATAAAAATAGTAGCAGGAATTTTCATCTCATTACAAGTATAGGCAACTCCCTGCGCATGATTTCCCGCAGAAGCACAGACTACCCCACGCTCACGTTCTTCCTTGCTGAGCTGGGAAATGGCATAATAGGCACCACGGATCTTAAAAGAACGAACACGTTGGGCATTTTCTTTTTTCAAATAAATCTTAGCACCATACTTTTCCGATAAATAATGGTCATAATCCAGTGGGGTATTCACAACCACACCGTTCAAGACCTTATGAGCCTTGATGATATCTTTCGAACTTAACATCTTTTTCTCCTAGACTATTTCATACTTATCATAATCCATCTTTTAAAAAGAGATGAATTGATTGATGAATTGATTATAAAAGCGAGTTAGGTCCCCCCAACTCGCCTTCAACTTGATTTCTATCAATTAGTTATAGATTTTGAATGCATCATCGTCGTTTTTACCAACGAAAGGCATTGCTTTACGCAATTCTGCACCAACTTTTTCAATTTCAAGGTTAGCTGCTTGTTCACGGTAAGCAGTCAATTTTGGACGTCCAGATTTATAGTCATTTACAAAGTCATTTGCAAATTTACCATTTTGGATGTCTGCTAAAACAGCTTTCATGTTTTCTTTAACTTGCTCAGTGATTACACGTGGACCTGATACATAGTCACCGTACTCAGCAGTATTTGAAATTGATTGACGCATTTTCTTGAATCCACCTTCGTAGATCAAGTCAACGATCAATTTCATTTCGTGAAGAACTTCAAAGTAAGCCAATTCTGGGGCGTAGCCTGCTTCTGTCAAGACTTCGAAACCTGCTTCGATAAGGGCAGTCAAACCACCACAAAGTACAGCTTGTTCACCAAACAAATCTTCTTCAGTTTCTTCTTTATATGTTGTTTCAAGAAGACCTACACGAGCTGCTCCAACACCTTTACACCAGTCCATAGCAATGTTTTTAGCATTTCCTGTTGCATCTTGATAAACTGCGTAAAGAGCTGGCACACCAAATCCTTCTTCGTAAGTACGACGTACCAAGTGTCCTGGTCCTTTAGGAGCACACATGAAGACATCTACATCTGCAGGAACTTTGATAAATTCAAAGTGGATGTTGAAACCATGGGCAAATCCAACTGCATTTCCAGCTTCCAAGTTTGGAGCGATTTCTGCTTCGTACAATTCTTGTTGGATTTCGTCTGGTGCCAAAATCATGATAACATCAGCCAATTTAGTAGCTTCTGCTACTGTGTAAGTGTCAAATCCATCTTCTTTTGCTTTGTCAAAAGATTTACCTGGACGTACACCGATGATGACATCGCGACCTGAATCACGCAAGTTTTGAGCATGCGCATGTCCTTGTGAACCATAACCAATAACGGCGATTTTTTTACCGTCAAGTGCTGCTACTTTAACATCTTTTTCGTATTCCATTTGAACTGCCATAGTTTTTCTCTCTTTTCTATTATTCATTGCCTTTTAGGCTGGTTTAACAAATTTAAAATATTTTTATACTCAACGAAAATCAAAGAGCAAATTAGAAAGCTAGCCGCAGACTGCTCAAAGCACTGCTTTGAGGTTGTAGATAAGACTGACGGAGTCAGTAACATATACCTACGGCAAGGCAAAGCTAACGTGATTTGAAGAGATTTTAGAAGAGTATTAATCGCGGGTAAATCCAGTTGCGCCAGTTCGAGCAATATTGCGAATACCGTATGGTCGAATGACTCGCAATAGAGCTTCACTCTTTTCAGCATTTCCTGTCATCTGAATGGTAATCGAGCTTGGTGCTACGTCCACCACTGTTGCACGGAAAGGTTGAATAATCGCTAGAATCTCAGCGCGCTTCTCAGCTGGCGCTGACACCTTAACCAAAATTACCTCGCGCTCCAAATGAGGCTTGTCTGTAATATCTCGAATGCGAATCACATCAATCTGACGATTGAGTTGCTTAATGATTTGCTCCACTTCATCATGAGAAGCTACATCAATAATAATGGTGATACGCGATACATTCGGATCTTCTGTTGCTCCAACAGAGATGCTTTCAATATTAACCTGACGACGAGATAGGACACCTGTAAAGCGATTGAGGACTCCTGAACGATTTTGTAGTTTTGCTGTTAACATTCTACGCATGGAACTTCACCCCCAACATCTCATGATTACTCTTACCAGCTGGTACCATCGGTAACACCTGTTCCTTACGAGAAATATCTACCTCAATTAGCATAGGAACATCCTCAGTGATGACTTCAAGTTCTTGAGCCAAGGTCTCGGGATTGTCAAACTTATAGTTTTTAATTCCATAAGCTTGCGCCATCAATTGGAAATCAGGAAGAGTATCAAAGACCGACTCAGATGTTCTACCTTCATAGAAGGATTCCTGCCACTGGCGAACCATTCCAAGCGAGTGGTTGTTCAGCATAACCACCTTGATTGGCACCTTGTAGATGTTCAGAATAGCCAATTCTTGGTTGGTCATTTGGAAACCACCATCCCCAACAAACAAGACTACTTCCTTATCTGGGTTAGCAATTTTAGCTCCAATTGCTGCTGGAATTCCGAATCCCATCGTTCCCAAACCACCTGAAGTCACTAACTGACGTTCATTTTGGTAGGGATAATACTGGGCTGTCCACATTTGGTGTTGACCAACGTCTGTTACCACAATGGCATCTCCGTTAGTTAATTCACCAATTCGTTCAATAACAGCTTGCGGCTGAACCACACGCTCTTTCTTATCATAAGAACGAACACGGTTCTTGTCTTTAGTAACTTTTTCAATCCATTTTTCAGTATTGTT